>JAJZCT010000062.1 GCA_021828925.1 Planctomycetota bacterium | reverse complement strand
GCGGTCTTTTTACAGGCAATTTTGGATTGCTTACCGCGTAATACCGATGAACCGGAAGGCCTGCATCCGGATGGGGCGTTGGCTCAAAGCGGCCGCCTATGTACGCTGGGAACGCGACGGGAAAGAACCGCGGATTGCGCGGATGACGCGGATACGAGTAGGATTTGGTTTGGGATCGTTGCGGTATTGGCGGAGGAGGCCGTGCAATCTCATTGGTGGTTTTCATCCCGGCACCACGGAAGTACCTGCGGTCCGTGCTACGGGTTCCCGAAAATAGTGGGCGGTTGGTGCGGGCGCTTAATACATCACACCACTTCCGATAATGTAAAACATTGGATTACGCCGATACGTAGTAGGTTAGACGCATTGCCGTTTGCCGATGAGTTTCGGCAGGCGGATGCGTTGGGCCGGCCTGTAAAGATCAATGTCAATGGCCAATTCAAGGGTTGATAAAAATTCGTTTAGACGATTTTTAGGGCGAATTTTACAGCATGCGTTTGCGTCCCTAGACTGATTTATGTAGAACAGAGTATATGCGGGCGATAAAAACGCCCTGATTTTCGGAGAAAAAACGTGGTTACCTCGGATGTTGCCGGTAGCGGTTCTCAACAATCGCTGGAGGGATTAAGTCCCGAATTCTTACAAAATCTTTATGAACAATGGAAACTCAAGCCGGAAGCGGTTGATCCGCAATGGCAATGGTTTTTCCGCGGTTTTGATCTGGCCGCTGACGCCCCCTCCGCCGGAGCTGTCCCGACAGCTTCGACCCGCGCACCGGCAGACGGGGAGCCGGATTTGCAGGTCTCTGACCTGGTGCATAGTTATCGCGAACTGGGTCATTTAATTGCCAATTTGGATCCGCTTGGGCATAACGCCGCCGACCATCCGTTGTTGAGCCTCAACGAGTTTGGCTTAAGCGAAGCGGATTTAGATCGGTCCGTGAACGCTGGGAGTCTTGGCGGCGGGGGGCGCGTACCCTTGCGGCAACTGATTTCCATGTTACGCAGCACCTATTGCGGCACCTTGGCTGTGGAATATATGGACATACGTGATCCGGATCAGCGGCAATTTCTGCAGGATATGATGGAGCCGTCACTGAATAAACCGCAGCTTTCCGATGAGGATCGCACCTTTATCATGTCGCGCCTGGCGGCGTCGGAGGATTTTGAATTATTCCTGCAACGCCGGCACCCCACCACCAAGCGATTCAGTATTGAAGGTGCGGAATCGCTGACTAATCTGCTGGATGAAGTGGTGGAAAAAGCGGCCGAGAATGGTGTGGATGAAATTGTCATGGGCATGCCGCACCGCGGGAGACTCAATGTGCTGGCGCATTGCATGCACAAGCCTTACGAAATGATCATGGCGGAAGTGTTGGATCGCCCGCAGAAATCCATGGGTGATGGTGATGTGAAGTATCACCTGGGCTATGCCCATGATTCCACCACACGCTCGGGCCGATCCGTGCACTTATCGCTTTCGGCCAATCCCAGCCACCTGGAAATTGTTGATCCGGTGGTGGAAGGTCTTGTTCGCGCCAAGCAAAACCGCAAAGGCGATGCAACACGGCAACGTGTGATGTCCGTGCTGATGCACGGCGATGCGGCGTTTACCGGTCAGGGCATTGTGGCTGAAACGTTATATCTTTCAGAACTTGAAGCGTATCGCACGGGCGGTACCGTTCATATTATTGTTAATAATCAGATCGGGTTTACCACGGATCCAAGTAATGGGCGTTTCACCCGTTATCCCAGTGATGTGGCCAAGGCCATTCAGGCCCCGGTGTTTCATGTGAATGGGGATGATCCTGAAGCGGTGGTGCAGGCTGCCCGTCTGGCCATTGCATTTCGTCAGCGTTTCAAGGCGGATGTGATTATTGATCTGGTCTGTTATCGCCGGCGCGGCCATAATGAGATGGATGACCCCAGTGTAACGCAGCCCGTGATGTATCGGGAAATTTCAAAACATCCCACCACTCGGCAACTTTATGCCAGGCATCTTCTGGATTCCGGACACATTACCCAAGTACAGCTTGATGACATGGCGCAAGCGATTCATGACCGCTTGGATAAGGCTCATGAATACGCGCAAACCTTCAAACCTACCGAAGCGGCGCCGCCCGTGCACGGCCCTTGGAAAGACCTGCTGAAAGTCCCGCGTGATATTCGGGATTGGCGCGTGGATACAGCCGTGAGTTCCCAGCAACTGCTGAGCATTGCGGAAAAAGTCTGTAAGTTTCCCGATGACTTTTCACCGCATCCGAAAGTGGCACAAATGTACAAGCAGCGGCTGGATGCCGTGCGCAAGGGTGAAGGTATCGACTGGGGGAACGGGGAAATGCTGGCTATCGGCTCTTTGTTGGATGAAGGTATTTGGGTTCGCCTGACCGGGCAGGATGTGTGCCGGGGTACCTTCAGCCATCGCAACGCCGTCATTTTTGATGCGGAGACCGGTACTCCATACAATCCCCTGGCGGCGTTCAGCGAAGCCAAGGCACGCTTTACGATTATCAACACCATGCTCTCAGAGTTGGCTGTTGTAGGCTTTGAATATGGATTTTCATCAGCGGATCCCCATGCTTTAGTAATGTGGGAAGCGCAATTCGGTGATTTTGTAAATATGGCCCAGCCCATTATTGACCAGTTTCTGGTAAGTGCGGAGACCAAATGGGGTAAGTACAACGGCATCGTCATGCTGTTGCCGCACGGCTATGAAGGGCAGGGGCCGGAGCATTCCCACGCCCGGCTGGAACGATTCCTGCAACTGGCCGCGGAAGATAATATTCAAGTATGCAATCCTACAACGCCGGCGCAATATTTCCATCTGCTGCGCCGGCAGATGCACCGCAGCTTCCGCAAGCCGCTGATTGTCATGGCCCCGAAGAGCCTGCTTAGAAACAAAATGGCTGTTTCGCGACTGGAGGAATTCAGCGGCGGCCAATTTGAAGAAATCATCGACGAGACCTCCAAGCTCGACCGTTCACGCGTGCGGCGCGTGCTGATTTGCAGCGGAAAAATTTATTACGAACTTCTGGCCGAGCGGGAAAAGAATCGCATTACGGATATTGCCATACTCCGTCTGGAACAGATTTATCCCTTCTATACTGATAGGCTTACCGAAATCGCCCGCACGTATCCCAAAGGCGTGGAGATGGTATGGGTTCAGGAAGAACCGCGCAATAATGGTGTGTATCCGTTTATCGGGGCGAAACTGCATTATCATTGGCCGGGCATGCAAAAATTGACGTATATCGGGCGTAAGCCGTCGAGTTCGCCGGCCGCCGGTTCGCATGAACGTCATGTGCATGAACAGGCGGAGATAGTGGCCCGGGCGCTGAATTTGTCCGTTGCGGAGGTAGTGGGCAAAGAACTCGCCCCGGCAAGCCCAACGCGCCCCAGCGAGGTGGAAGTTCGGGAAGGCGCTCCAATGGCGAAGTAAGATACGGGCGGTTAAGAAATGTGCCGCGAGGTTATGTCACGAATATTATGAAAGAACCAATACATTATGAGTAACACACTCGTTGATTTGTTTGTCCCCGGCCTGGGGGAATCTGTCACCGAAGCCCGCATTGCCAATTGGGTAAAAGCCGATGGCGATCCAGTGGCCGCCGACGATGTGGTGGCCGAACTGGAAACGGATAAAGCGACGGTTGAATTGCCCGCCGGTACGCAGGGCGTGCTGCGGATCCTTAAAACCGCCGGCCAGACGGTTAATGTCGGTGATGTTGTGGCCCGGGTGGAGCAAGGCGCTTCTGGCGCAGTCAAGCCTGCCGCTAATAGTGCGACCGCCGCGCCCGCAACCGCGGCACCAAAGACCGTCGGCAGCGACAAGCCTGCAACTAAAACGCTTTCCCCGGCTGTGGAACGCATGGTGAAAGAAAATAATATTGACCCCGCCGTTGTTTCTCCCACCGGACCGGGCAATCGCATAACCAAGGGGGATGTGGTGCAGTTTTTAGATACACGCAATAGTGCACCGGCTCCGGCGGTCACTGCGGCACCTGCCGCCACCGCTCGCCCGGTCCCGGTTAAGCCGGCCGCCGCCCCGATCACCAAAGATGACGGCCCGGAAGAAACACGCGTGGAAATGTCAAAATTGCGTGAAACCATCGCCCGCCGTCTCGTGGAAGCTCAGCACAGTGCTGCGATCCTGACAACAATCAATGAAATTGACATGTCCGCCGTGATGGCATTGCGTGAGAAATACAAAGAGAAATTTGAAAAAACACACAGTGTGGGCCTGGGCTTCCTCTCCTTTTTCGGGCGGGCGGTTTGCGCCGCCGCCAAGGCTGTCCCCATTGTCAACGCCCAACTGCAGAATCGGATTGTTATTTATAAGAACAACGTACATCTGGGCGTGGCGGTGGCTACGGAAAAAGGCCTGGTGGTGCCGGTGGTGCGCTATGCTAATAAACTTTCCATGGCCCAGATTGAAGCGGAAATAAAACGCCTGGCGCAACGCGCCCGCGAAGGCAAAATTACGCTTGACGAACTTGGCGGCGGCACATTTACCATCACCAACGGCGGGGTATTCGGGTCGCTGTTGTCCACGCCCATTCTCAATCCGCCGCAAAGCGCCATTCTGGGCCTGCACAAAATTGAAAAACGCGCGGTCGTGGTCAATGATCAGATCGTCATCCGCCCGATGATGTATGTGGCACTTTCTTACGACCATCGCCTCATTGATGGCCAGCAGGCGGTAAGCTTTCTGGTACACGTAAAAGAATCGCTGGAAGACCCCACCCGGTTGTTGCTGGAAATTTGATGGCATTTGCGCTAACGCGTGCGCCCGCCGGCGGGTGCACGCCTTTACGCCGGGCGTGGCAATATTTCCGGGCCACACGGCCGTGCGGGGAAACTTCACATAGCCGCCGGCTTTGCCGGTGGTGGAACGCACCATAAAAGCATCCCGCCGCGCCGGGACCAAACGGTGTGATTTGCCCCTGATTTAGCGTTATTTCGGCCCAGCCCGGAAAAATTGCCCCAAGCTCATCATTGCCCCGAAGGCT
This sequence comes from Planctomycetota bacterium, assembly GCA_021828925.1. Next base: position 5,540 of record JAJZCT010000062.1, on the reverse strand, counting down.
GGTGCTCTGTCACAGCAAGAAATAAGGGTACGCAGTGAGGTCGTGCGGCGGGGGTGGGGGAACGCGGGTAAGTCCGGGGATGTCAAACGCCATGTCGGCGGGATTAACCCGCCGGATCACTTCCGGACTCTATACTCCGATCGCCTCTTAGTGGGACAAACAAGCGATGGAATCCGTTGTACCGCAGGCATCTTGCCTGCGTCGGAAGCACGACAAAAGGCGGGACGCCTGCGGTAGTGCGATGGAGAGTGTATTGAGACAGGAGGATGTAGGTTTCTCCCGGATCGATGTTCCGATCCGTAGTCGAAGGTAATCGCGTTGCCGCGAGGCAAGGTGAAGAGCAACCGGAGACGAACAACCAGACCGCAGGATGACCCTTCTCATGAATGCCTGAGCCGGTAAAAATCCCGGCCTGCTTACCGATGTGCTGCTGGATTCCTCCTGAACCCGCCCGCCCCAGCCGCAGAGCGATAAACAGTTACCCGGAGAATTCCGATGATTTAATCATTGCTCACTGATCGTTGATCATTGCCCCCCGCGTCACTTGGTTAGGAAATACGACATCAGCTCGTAGCCGGCTTCGATGTGCAGATCGCTTTCCATGGCCGCCTGTTCGGTGTAGGCCCGTGCGATACTGCTTTTTCCATGCGAACCGGTGATCAGAAAAGGTACCGGGGCTTCATGGTGTTTGCGCGTGGCGCATTGTGTGGCATGGTCGGGCATGATCAGCAAGCGCCATTGATCAAAAGTTTTCAATTTCCTGATCACCGGACCGACCACGTGTTCATCAATGGCTTCAATGCTTTTGATTTTTGTGGTGAAGTCCGCCTGATGGCTGGCTTCATCCGGTGCTTCCACATGGCAGCAGACCAGATCAAAGTTATCCAGCGCGGCACAGGTATATTTTCCCTGCGCCGCGTAATCTGTATCGTGATAGCTGGTAATGCCGGGCACATCAATATTTTTCCAGCCCAGCAGATTAGCGATTCCGCGCAGCAAATCCACAGCGGTAATCATGGCGCCTGAAACGCCGAAACGCTCCTTAAAGCTCGGAATAGGCTTCGGTCTGCCCTGGCCCCAGAGCCAGATATCCGTCGCCTGATTTTCGCCAAATTGCCGCCGCACCAGATTCACTTCATGGTCTTTGAGCACCGCGCGGGCCTTGTTCATGATATCCAATAATGGCTTCGCGCCGGCTCCGCGCGGTAAATGGGTTTTGATCGGCTGATCGGGAATATCATGCGGGGGCGTGGTCTTTACTTTGCTCAAATCACCGCCGGCGAACGTCATTAAATTGCGATAACTTACACCCGGATGGAACGTCATTCCGCCCGAGCTTCCCACCGCCTCCGTGACCGCCTGCAAGAGTGTGCGGCTTTCGTTATCTTTGATGTGTCCGGCAGAATGATCTACCATTTTTCCGTCAATAATGGTGACGAAGTTGCACCGCATAACCCAGTTTGAAGCGTTAAGTTTCAGGCCCATCGCCGCCGCCTCCAGCGGAGCGCGGCCCGGATGATATTGCGCGGGGTCATACCCCAGCAGGCATAGCGTGCAAACATCGCTTCCGGGGCTGTAATCAGGCGGCGTGGTGCGAACCGTACCGATACGGCCGTCGCGGGCGGCCGCATCCATATTCGGTTTACAGGCGACTTCCAGGGGTGTTTTATCGCCGAGTTCAGCAATCGGGGCGTCCGCAGCTCCGTCGGGAATGATAATGGCATATTTCATGGTGTTGCTTTCGATCCTTATTTACTATCAACAGTATTCTACCACAGCGGTTTGCGCGCTGTTGCAATCCGCGATTGCTCACGGCGGCGGATCAATGACACGAATATGCCGGGTATGACTGCGTATTCCCCGCAGGCGGTCAATTTTAGCTGCGGCCTCGGTCACTTTACCGTCCGGTGCTTCGTGCGTCATGATCACCAGAGGCACAAATTGATCCTCGTGTGCTTCATGTTGCACCATCGCAGCCAGGGAAATGCCAAGCTTACCGAGTATGCCGGTAATCTGATGCAGCATTCCATGCTTATCTTGTACCATCATTCGTAAATAATGCCGGGACGAAACATCCTGGATCGGAATAACTCTGGCTGTGCTGCGCCGTGTCAGTAGGGGCAGTTGCTTAAAAAGCAGTGGGGCGGTTCCCATGGCCGCTTCTACAATGTCTGCGATTATGGCGCTGGCCGTCGGCTTTCCTCCGGCTCCTCGGCCGTAATGAATGGTCTGGCCGCTGGCATGGCCGACTACCGCGATGGCGTTAAATGAGCCATTGACATTTGCCAGCAGATGTTTCTGTGGAACAAATGCGGGGTGTACCCGCAGTGAAATGCCCTGGCTATGTTTTTCGGCGATCGCCAGGAGTTTGCAGACGTACCCCAATTCCAGGCCAAAACGCAAATCCATACCGTCAATGGTATTTATGCCGCTGACGTGAATCTGGTCAAACGGTACATTTGTCCCAAACGCCAGCGCTGCCAGAATTGCCAGTTTATGCGCACTATCTCCCCCGGTGACATCCAGTGTCGGATCAGGCTCGGCAAAGCCTGCGGCCTGCGCTTCGGCTAAAGCGGTGCTATAACTTTTACCGGCGGAACTCATTTCACTTAAAATGTAATTGCATGTGCCATTGACAATTCCCACGACCTGATCAATTTCATTGGCAATCAATCCGCGGGTCAGTGCCAGAACAATGGGAATGGCTCCGCCGCAGGATGCTTCAAAACAGACGCAGGAGTTGGCTTTAGCCGCCGCGCGGAATATTTCCACCCCATGCAGCGCCAGCAGACGCTTATTGGCGGTCACCAGTAACTTCCCGGATTTAACGGCACGCAGGGATAATGCTTTCGCCGGTTCAATCCCGCCCATGACTTCCACGACAATCTGAATTTCGGGATCATTGAGAATATCATCCGGATCGGTTGTAAATAGATTCTCCGGAATCTTGTGGTTCCGGGTTTTGGCTGGATCCCGAATTAAAATCCGCTTCAAAGCCAGAGACTGTCCGGATCGCTTCGCCAGCAGCGCTTTCTCGGTCAGCAGCATGTCCGCCACCGTCGCTCCGACAGTTCCGCATCCCAGCAATCCAATATGTGTTATCATAACCACTCCAAGTACTCATACGGCGAATTAAGATACGGCAACCGGCGGCGGCCTGCCAGCGCATCGCCAAATTTATTTTGTAAAGGAAGGTTCCACGCCGGACGCATCACCCGTTATAGGTTACAGTTGGTGGACTTGGAGAGTCTGGAGGTGAACGCTCAAAGCCTGAAAATCAAGGTCACCCGCGTTCCCAAGGACCTCAATGCCATTCTCAGTGAACTGGGGTTACTGGAACTCTTTACCCAGCCGCCGGCTTGGGCACCGGGCTGAATGTAGCAAGTGCATTACCGCGGCAAGGCCGTAAATCAATGACTTTCGCTCATGACAGGGGGAAGTCAGGTTGGTCGCGAGGATCGCACTATTCGAGGGTGTGGCAATGCTTCCGGGCAGGGCCGAAATAACGCTGGATCAGGGGCAAAATCGCAGCGTCTGGTCCCGGCGAGCACCCATCTGTACTTCACCGGACGTTTACGTAAGTTTTCCAACCCTACCGCTTGGCACCGCGAAACGGCAGACAAAAGCGGGCCGACATCGGTCCGCCCGTCCAGTGCATACCCATCGCCGCAAAACTTATCAACCGCCGGAAATAAACCAAGGCTTATCGCGGAACTGTCTGGTGCACTTGAGCGCGACCGGTTGTATCGTCAGGGCGTATCAATAGAAGAATCCAGTCGTAATCGTCAGGGCGTTCGGAAAGTGTGCAAGTTCCGTACGTCGCCGCAACTAGTTGCGTACGAGGATGGTATTTGCCCGTGCGAGGATTGAACCAACGGGCATGATAATGGAATTGGTGTTGGTTATTCATTAGGATCAGCGTCGCCATCGCTTTCGCATCACAGCCTTCGGGAAACCAGATGACGTATAGCTCGTCGTCATTGGATCGGGCTAACGGCTGGAAGGAATCGCCAAGAAATGGATAGGAGGGATGATGGCCCTGTAAATTAGATCGTGCTAATGGCGTGAGCGGAGTAAGGGTGGTAGCCAGTTCCACGGCACCCGGTCGCGGTTGTGTTTTCCACCAGGCAATGGATTCATAAAAGGTTTTCATATATGCCATTTGTTGGGCACCGAGATAATTCATTGCCACCCACCAGGGCTGGGATTTTCCCCAATCTTTCCAAAATTTCTTGTCAGAAGGGCTTTGCGTTGGATACCATAGGCCGTTGGCGCCATAGGTATACCCGCAGCACCCAGCCTGCATGGCATGCCAGGCGGCGCGGCGTGTATCACTGGTCTTAAACCTGCGGATAAATTCGTAGCGTGCCTCGCCCTCAATGACCGGTTTTCCATAATTCCATCCCTGCGTGTAAATATAGGTTGGCGGAACAGTTCCCGGGCTATTCTGATGGGCTCCCTGATACAGGATGAAATCGTACCAAGATTCACTCCATGCTTGATGTTTATCGCCAGCGTACCACCAAGGATATACCGACATCGCTCGTTTGTAGGGATCGCACTTTTTGATGTATGCTCCGAGGGCCAATACCTGCTCCACATTCGAATGTGGAGCATTGTATTCGCCACAGACCAGCCAGGTGACGCTGTAGGCGCCGTAGCGGGCCACAAAGTAGTGCCAGAGAAATTTCCATTGTTCAAGTGTGTAGGTTGGTAACGCAAGATAATGCCAATTAAGAATGATTGCCGGAATGATTCCCGCGTTATTGGCATATTGAATGTACGCATCAACCTTCCGCCAATAAGCCATATCGAACTGTCCTCCCTTGAGCAAGTTCATAAACGATGAGATATCTTGATGCACACCCAAGGAGCCGATGAACGCCATCTGGGCAATCGTGAACCCCTGTGATTGCCGTTTGTTAACAAGAGCCTTGTACATTGACGGAATACCGACATGGTCGGAATGATTAAACGGAACAAGGCTGGACGGGCAGAACCACCAGGTATCGCCCAGCCAGAAGAAAGGCGTGCCATCCGAATATGTCAGGTAGTGATGATCCGACGCGACACCAAGAAAACCGCCATGGCGATACAACGGATTGCCATGGGTTGCGGGTGACACGTTAAATCCTCCCGTATGGCCCTGTAATCCAGCGTCATCCACATTGCACGTCACGCGATACGACCATGCACCCGGTGCGGTCGGCGAGAAACGGATCACCCACACATCGCCGCCATCCCAGAATCCATGAACATGGAATCTTAGCCCATTGGGACCGACAAAATCAGCGGATAAATTGATCTGCGACCATGGCTTATCGTAATGCTTAATGGCTTTGAATCTGAACTCCACCGGTCGCCACTGCTGTGCCGGGAGATCAGCAGTTTTGTCACCTGATGCTTTGGTTAAGGCTCCGACTGTGGACGAAACGCCCACCGTTACAGCCCCTGCCAATTTTATAAATTCTCGTCGATCCATAGGCATTCTCCAACAAAAATGTTGATTACCGCATAACCGTCCCACCCACAGTAGCCCA
>JAJZCT010000061.1 GCA_021828925.1 Planctomycetota bacterium | reverse complement strand
TTACGTCGCCCATTTCCCGTTCTCGGGCACGAATTGTCCAATCTCTGATGGCGCTGGTGCAAAAAAAGGGTGTGACAGGCTTGTCGTGGTTGGATTTGCGGTGGTATACTCCGCTGAAAATAAAGGGCCTTTTAAATGTCTGACCTCAACATAGAAGCGATGCTGCAACCGATTTCTCCGGATAAACCCTGTGGAGAAGATTTATCGTACGCCCCAGATTTCCTGGAGCTTGAGCGTCTGATTCAGGGCACGCCGGAACGGGAAATGGGCGACGTAAAAATAGCCGCCGAAGAACCGGATTGGCGCGATATTTCACGTCGATGTCAGGAATTGCTTACGCGCACGCGCGATTTGCGGATCATGGTATATATGACATTGGCGCAATTAAAATTACGCGGTGCGCCGGGCTTTCGCGATGGCATTGTATTGATCCAGAAGAGCGTGGAAAATTTCTGGCCAACGCTTTATCCAGCTCTGGATCCGGATGATAACAATGATCCGACATTCCGGGTTAATGCCATCGCGGCGATGTCCCCGCAGGGGGATGTGTACGGCGATGTTCTCAAGTTTCCGGATCGTCTGAGAAGCATGGTGCTGGCCGACTCCAGACAAATTGGCCGTATCTGCCTGCGGGATATTCTCATAACCAATGGTGAATTGACGCCGCCGGAGGGTGAAGCAAAAAAAGATTCGGCGATCATCGACGCGGCGTTCAAGTCCGCAGACCAGGAATCGCTGGCCGCCGTTTCCAAGGCGGTGGATGACTCAATTCAGGCATGGGATGCCTTGGATGCTGCGCTAACGACCCATATTCCGGCCGGCCAGGCGGTGGATCTGCAGGGCAGCCGGCGTATTCTCGGCGCCATTCAGGCGGCGATGCGTCAGCGAATGGGTGGTGCCGAAAGCAAAGATAATTCGCAGCAGGCTGATTCGACATCCAGGTCGGGCGTGACCGGTGGGCCGGTGTCGGCGGCTGCTGCCGGTGGTGCCCATAAAGCCGCCGGGTATGCCAACGGCGGAATTTCATCCAGGGCGGATTGCAATCGCGCAATCGATGAAATATGCCGATTTCTTGAATCCACCGAACCCTCCAGCCCCGTGCCATTATTATTAAAGCGAGCACAGCGGTTGATCGATAAGAACTTTATTGACGTAATATCCGATCTCTCGCCCGATACGCTGGCAGCCATCAGGGCGCTTGCGGGGCTGACCGGGGAAAGTCAATGAGTCCGGGATTTGACGTTCGCAGTTTCGTTACGATGCCTTGACTTGATTTACAGCTTAAGGTAACTTTAGATTTCAAGTTTGGGGCTGATTTTTTGTGCGACTCTTCGCACGGGCAATTTTGATGGAGCTGTCCTATGGCTAAGGCAAGCAGTCAGAAATTCATCGCTCGCAATCGTGCGCCGCGCGTTCAAATCGAATATGATTTGGAACTCTACGGTTCAGAAAAGAAGATTAATCTGCCCTTCGTCATGGGCGTTATGGCCGATCTTTCGGGCAATCCCTCGGAAGCGCTTCCCGGTGTCGATCAACGCAAGTTCCTGGAAATAGACGTCGATAACTTCGATGAGCGCATGAAAGCCGCTAAGCCGCGCGTTGCGTTTCAGGTGGCCAACAAGCTTTCCGGCGAAGGAAACATGCCTGTTGAGCTTACGTTTGAAACAATGGATGATTTTTCACCGGCGGCGGTGGCTCGCAAAGTTGAGCCGTTGCGAAAGCTGCTCGACGCCCGCACGCAATTAGCCAATCTGCTGACATATATGGACGGAAAAGCCAATGCCGAAGAATTGCTGGGTAAAGCTTTAAAAGATCCGGCATTATTGCAGGCGCTTGCGGCGGCTCCAAAGCAGCAGCCCTGATTTTATTCGCATCGCATTCTGATATTTCTGATATACAGGAGGCCAGAAAATGGCGGAACCAACCCAAGCTCAACCCGCAGCGGCACCAGCGGCGGCTTCAGTTGAACTCAATGAATTTGACACTCTGCTAAAAAAAGAGTTCAAGCCCAAAACGGATGGCGTTGCCGAGCAAATTAAAACTGCGGTGCAAACTCTGGCTCAACAGGCGCTGGAAGGTACGTCCCTTATTTCCGATGATGTTGTCCGCTCAATTGAAGCCATCATTGCGCAGTTGGATGCGAAATTAACCGAGCAGGTTAACGAAATTATTCACCATGAAGCGTTTCGCTCTCTGGAAGGCACCTGGCGCGGATTGCACCATCTGGTCAACAACACGGAAACCGATGAAACCCTGAAAATCAGAGTTATGAACATCTCTAAAAAAGATGTCGGCAAGACAATCAAGAAATTCAAGGGTACCGCATGGGATCAAAGCCCGCTTTTCAAGAAACTGTATGAAGATGAATTCGGCAGTCCCGGCGGCGAGCCTTATGGCTGCCTGATCGGTGATTATTATTTCGATCACTCACCGCCCGATGTTGAAATTTTAAGCGGAATGGCACAGATTGCCGCCGCGGCCCATGCTCCCTTTATTTCCGGAACGGCGCCGAGTCTGATGAATATGGATTCATGGCAACAGGTTGGCGATGCCCGTGATCTGACCAAAATTTTCCAGACACCGGACTATGCACCCTGGCGGTCCTTGCGAAAATCGGAAGATGCTCGCTACATTGGTCTGACCATGCCCCGGTTTTTGTCACGCATTCCTTACGGTTCCAAAACCAATCCGGTGGAAGAATTTGCATTTGAAGAAGATACCGGCAAAGCTGATCACAATAAATATACGTGGTCCAATGCGGCCTTTGCCATGGGCGTGAATATCAACCGCGCATTTAAACTGTATGGCTGGTGCTCGCGTATTCGCGGAGTGGAATCCGGCGGTATGGTCGAAGGATTGCCGTGCCACACCTTCCCGACCGATGACGGCGGCGTGGATATGAAATGTCCCACCGAAATCGCCATTACCGATCGTCGCGAGGCGGAGTTGGCTAAGAATGGCTTAATGCCGTTGTCGCATTGGAAGAATACCGATTACGCTGTATTTGTCGGAGCTCAATCGCTGCAGGAACCGGAAAAGTATGCCGATGCCGACGCCACTGCCAATGCCAATTTGGCTGCCCGGCTGCCGTATCTGTTTGCAACCTGCCGCTTCGCTCATTTCCTCAAGTGCATGGTGCGCGACAAGGTCGGATCGTTCAAAGAACGTTCAGATATGCAGCGCTGGCTCAATGAATGGATCATGCAGTATGTCGATGCTTCGCCGGCGACATCCAGTGAAGAATACAAAGCTTCGCATCCCCTGGCTGCGGCCGAAGTAACTGTTGAGGAAGTGGAAGGTAATCCGGGCTACTACCGGTCTAAATTTTTCCTCAGACCTCATTATCAATTGGAAGGTCTCACGGTTTCATTGCGATTGGTCAGCAAACTTCCATCCGTTAAGAGCGGTGGATAATAAGGCGCATTGGTGCATGAACGTTCGTCGGTGCGGCAGGTACTCACTTGTTGTGCGTACTGTAAACTGTCAGTCGCACCGGCTGATGTCATGTTGGTAGAAGGCTTTTAGAAAGGAGCTTTGCAATGGCGTTTGATGCATATCTGAAAATTGAAGGACTCGATGGAGAATCAACATCAAAGGGAATGGAAAAGCAGATCGAAATTGAATCGTATTCTTGGGGGGTCTCCAATAGCGTCACGGTTGGAAGTCAGGCCGGCGGGCTTAGTGGCGGAAAGTCCAATATCGGCGCGTTCACCATCACCAAGGCGGTGGACAAGGCCAGTCCAAACCTGATGCTTGCGGCATGTGATGGCAGCCATTTCAAATCCGCCACGGTTACGTTTCGCAAAGCCACCGGTTCTTCCGGACAAAAGCCATTTGCAATATTTAAGTTTACCGAATGTATGGTCTCCAGTTATCAGATGGCGGGTGCGACCGGCGGCGACGACACGCCTCGCGAAACGGTAAGCTTTGATTTCGGAAAAGTTGAAATGGAATATTACACGCAGAAGGCCGATGGCTCGACCTCAAAAGCGGGCAACACCGGCTGGGACCGCATCAAGAATACCAAGGCCTGATGCTGACACGTATAAATTGGCGAGCTGCGTAATCGGTGCGCGGTAATACTCTGGGCTTGGCTGCGCTCCGGCGGAACGCAATGGTAGCTCTGAAGGTATCGGTATTCCGAATATATGGAATTTTTGATACCTCCCGAATGATATCGGTTATGCGAATGAACCGGTATTTCATCGGCATGGGCATGTTGCATTGTTGTATATTCCCGCAACTGGAAAAGCCCCGCGCAAGTTAAGCCCGGTACGCGGCGTCGCTGAGTGGGTACGGCCGGACTTGGTGACATGGTCATCGGATGCATAGCGGCCGGCGGCGATTCAGTGGTTCGTCACCTGGCGCAGTTCAGTGCTACCGCGTGGAGATAATTGAATGATGACCGCTGAAGAGTTGATTCATTCCGGAAAACTTGACGAGGCTCTCGCTGCCGTGCAGGTTGAGGTTCGCAAAAAGCCATCGGATGCAAAACTCCGTGTGCTGTTGTTTCAATTGCTGGCGGTTCTGGGGCAGTGGGATCGCGCCCTGACGCAACTCAATGTCGCCGCGGAGCTTGATCCGCTGAACCTCTTAATGGCTCAGGTCTGCCGCGTCGCACTGCAGTGTGAGGCCCTGCGAGCTGACATCTTTGATGGCGGCACAACCCCTCTGGTCCTGGGCCAACCGCCGGAATGGCTCGGGCAACTGATTCAAGCCAATGCTCTTGGCGTCGCCGGTCGTACCGATGAATCGCAGTTGCTTCGGGAGCAGGCGTTTGAAGCGGCACCGGCTATCAGCGGCAGAATTAATGACGAGCCGTTTGCCTGGATTGCCGATGCCGATCAGCGCCTTGGCCCGGTCATGGAAGCGATGGTGGATGGCAAGTATTACTGGATTCCATTTAGCAACATTCGGGAGATTCAGATTGAAGCTCCCGCGGATTTGCGAGATGTCGTATGGATATCCGCGAATTTTACTTGGGTAAACGGCGGCACTAAATTTGGCCTTATTCCAGTACGCTATCCGGGTTCCGAGAAAAGTTCAGATTCCGCCATACGCATGGCGCGCAAGACCGACTGGATAACGCAGGGCCCGATATCCAGGGGCTTGGGCCAGCGCGAATTGGTTACGGATCAGAAGCAATACGCCCTTCTGGAAGTTCGCAGCATTGTATTGGAACAGGCTGAAGCATCCGTGACCGGCGCAAACGCGGCGGAAGGCGGGCCAAAAGATGGATGATTCTTTTTCGCGCGATCGTCTGCAGCCTTTTCTGCTGGATCGTTTGACCGATGACGCTCCGGAAAATTCCCGCGAATCGCGTGAACAACGGGCCGGAACGCTTCGCCAGCTTAGAAAGTCCGTTTTGCGGGATCTCGAGTGGCTTCTCAATACGCCGTGCCGTTTCGATGCCGAGGACCTCAAAGATTTTCCACTGGTTGCACAAAGCGTTGTCAATTATGGAATGCCCAATCTATCGGGTCAGACCGTCTCAAGCATGCAGCCGGAGCGTGTGGAGAAGATGTTGATCAGCGCCATTCATCGTTTTGAACCGCGCGTTATCCGGCATTCACTTGCCATCGCCAGCATCAACGGTGCCGGAAAGCCAAACACTCTGGATTTCGAAATCAGAGGGGAAATCTGGGCTGTTCCGCTGCCGGATGTTTTATTCGTCCGAACGGAAGTGGATATGGAATCCGGGCATTGCAGTTTGCGGGATAAGTAGGATGGACAGCCAATTTCTGCAATATTACGAACGCGAATTGCGGCATCTGCGCGAAATGGGGAAAGAATTTGCCGCAGCCTATCCCAAAGTGGCCGGCAGACTTACGCTTGATCAGGTGGATTGCCCGGATCCGTATGTGGAGCGGCTTCTGGAAGGTTTTGCCTTTCTCGCGGCGCGCGTGCATCTTAAATTGGATTCCGCTTTTCCCCGGTTTACTCAGGGACTGCTTAACACCGTTCATCCTCATTATCTTTCCCCAACTCCCTCCATGGCCATCGTGCAGTTTGAAATTGATAAAGCCGATCCCGGATTGGCCAAGGGCTTTGAAATGCCCCGCGGGACTTCCATGCGAAGTATTATCGGTGCGCGGGAGTCAACCTCCTGTGAATATCGAACGGCTCATCCGCTTACTTTATGGCCGGTGACGGTGGTCGATGCCAAATATCACCTGCGCGAACTTGAAGCGCTGAATCTCGGTCTCGGCAGTGGCGTGCAGGCAGCGATTCAAATCCGTCTCGCGTGCAATCCGGGCCTGTTGTGGAGCCAGGTACAACTCGATTCCCTTCAGTTTTTTATTGCCGGCACATCCGAAGTGCAGATTCGACTCTATGAGCAGATCATCGGCCAAAGCCTGCAGGTGGCCGTGCAACCGGGTTCCACGCCGGTTAAGTGGCGGGAAACACTGCCGGCAAATTGCATTCGCCGCGTGGGATTCGACGACCAGCACGCCCTTCTCCCGGTATGCCCGCGCGCATTTCAGGGCTATCGGTTGCTGCAGGAGTACTTTACTATTCCTCAGCGATTTTTATTTTTTGAAATCGGCAATCTGCGATCCATTATTGCCCGCTGCGCGGAACCGCAGCTGGATCTGATTCTGTGCCTGCGCAAGGCGGACTCAACACTGGAACGCACGGTTACGGCCGCGAACTTCAAGCTGCACTGTTCGCCGGTTATCAACCTGTTTCCAAAACGCTGTGATCGAATCCAGTTGTCGGAGAGATTCAGCGAATTTCCGGTCATTCCCGACCGCACCCGCACGCGGGATTTTGAGGTCTATGAAGTGACTTCCTTAACCGGGCATGGTGCGAGATCCGATGAAACTCAGGCCTTCCGGCCCTTTTTCCGAATCTGGGATTCCGCTTCCCGCCGCGAAGAGGCATTTTTCACCGTGCACCGGCAGGCACGTGTTCCGTCGGAGCGCGAACGGGCAAATGGTGGTCGATCCGGTTACACCGGAAGCGATGTATTTGTCTCCCTCGTGGACGGCCAATGTGCGCCGTATCGAACAGAATTACGGCAGCTCAGCATTGAGTCCCTCTGCACAAACCGTGATCTTCCGCTTTTTATTCCGCTGGGGAAGGGCACGACTGATTTCTCTCTGGAGTCCGGTGGTCCGGTTAAAGCCATCCGGTGTGTGAACGGTGCGCCCACCGTGCCCCGCGCATCTTTGGCGCAGGGAGATGCCGCATGGCGATTAATCAGTCATCTTTCGCTCAATTATCTCTCCCTGCTGGATTCCGGTGATGCCAGAGGTGCCGCGGCTGTGCAGAACCTGCTTGGGTTGTATTGCAATGTGAACGATCCTGCCTCTGAAAAGCTGGCGTTGGGTGTTAAATCCATTTCCAGTTCGCCAGTGATTCGGCGAACATTCAGTGACGGAATGATGGCTTTCGTCCGTGGCCTGGAAATCTCGGTAACGCTCGATGACCATGCTTACGAGGGAACCGGGGCATTTCTGATGGGCGCGGTGCTGGAACAATTTTTTTCGCGTTATGTATCAATGAATTCTTTTACTCAGTGCGTTGTAAACACGGTAGATCGTGGAAGGATCATGGAATGGACAGCTCGTCCGGGACTCCGGCAGATTCTCTGATGCGGCTGCTGGAATCGCAGGCCGCGTGCTATGACTTTTTTCTGGCGGTGCGCGCCATTGAATGCGCGCACCGCGATTTGCCGCGCATTGGCTATTCCACATCTCCGTCGCTTGATCCGGTGCGATTTGGTCAGGAGCCGGATTTGGCATTTCCCGCCAGTACGGTGGAAAAACTTGACCGTTCAGACTCTCCGGATGTTCCGCGCCTGGCCGTGCGCTTTTTGGGCCTCTTTGGTCCCAATGGCCCGCTGCCGCTGCATCTCACTGAATATGCCCGCGAACGGAAGCTTCACGTCAAGGACAACACGTTCTGCGCCTTTGCGGATATGTTTCATCACCGGATGATCAGCTTCTTCTATCGTGCCTGGGCCTGCAATGAGCCAACCGTCAGTTATGATCGTCATGGATCATCTGTCGATCTTCAGGGGGAAGAAGATGCATTTTTTCGTTACTTTGCCAGTTTCATCGGCCTTGGCACAAATTCTTTATTGAGTCGCGACAGTTTGCCGGACAATGCCAAACTTTATTTCACCGGCCGATTGCTTGCGGGCCCGCGCAATCCCGATGGATTAAAGGCCATTCTTCAGGAGTTTTTTGGTATTCATGCGGAAATTGAGGAATTTTCCGGTCGCTGGCTGTCACTGCCCGCGGAAGCCACCTGCCAACTGGGGCGTTCGCCGGAATCTGGTATTCTGGGTCGCACGTTGGTAGTGGGTTCGCGCATCTGGGATGTGCAGGGAAAGTTCAGAATTGTTCTGGGGCCGATGGGGTTGTCGGACTTTGATCGCTTATTACCCGGAAGCGCGGGTTTTCAGAACCTTTGTGACTGGGTAAGGTTGTATCTCAATGATGAGTTGGACTGGGATGTTCGTCTGATTCTCAAGGCCAGTGCGGTACCGCCCATGATTCTGGGACAGGGATGCAGACTCGGCTACACCACTTGGCTTCATACCGCGGCGTTGGATCACGATCTGCGGGATTTGGTTTGCCGTCCGGTTGCGGCTTAGAAACAGGAAAAGGATTCTTTTATGGCGGAAATAAGTCGCACGGCATTGTTCGGCAAACTCAATAAGGTTGCCTATAAATCAATTGAAAGCGCGGCGGTGTTCTGTAAGATGCGCGGAAATCCGTATGTGGAACTGGTGCATTGGATCAATCAGATCCTGCAGTTGGATAACACGGATCTGCATCTTATTATCCGCCATTTCAATTTAAATCCTTCCAGACTCACCGCGGATATTACCGCGGCACTTGATCGTCTGCCGCGCGGTTCAACGTCGATTTCAGATTTATCATCCCATATTGATGAAGCGGTTGAGCGGGCCTGGGTGTATGGTTCATTGGTTTACAAAAGCACGCAGGTGCGAACCGGGCATCTGGTTGTCGGTATGGTAAAGACATCCACACTGCGCAACAGCCTGCTGAATATCTCACGTGAATTTGAAAAAATTAAGCCGGAGCAATTGTCGGACGACTTTGGGGCAATAACGGCCGGGTCCTGTGAGGAACTTCTGGCACCGGCTGAATCTGAAGGCAGCGGAGCTCCGGGCGAAACCAGCGGAGCAATTGCGCCGGCGGCCATGGGCAAGCAGGAGGCGTTAGCCAAATTTTCCGTGGATTTAACCGCCCGCGCAAAATCGGGAGAACTGGATCCAATTGTGGGCCGTGACGAAGAAATCAGACAGGTTGTCGATATTCTCATGCGTCGGCGGCAGAACAATCCGATTCTTACCGGCGAAGCGGGTGTGGGCAAAACCGCGGTGGTGGAAGGCTTTGCGCAACGCATCGCTTTCGGTGATGTACCGCCGGCATTAAAAGACGTCTCTGTCCGCACGTTGGATATTGGGCTTTTGCAGGCGGGTGCCAGCATGAAAGGCGAGTTTGAACAGCGTTTACGCTCAGTCATTGAAGAAGTTCAGGCCTCCGCCAAGCCGATTATTCTTTTTATTGATGAAGCGCATACACTCATTGGTGCCGGTGGTGCCGCCGGCACGGGTGATGCCGCCAATCTGCTCAAGCCCGCGCTGGCTCGCGGCACGCTTCGCACCATTGCCGCTACAACATGGGATGAATACAAAAAGCATATTGAAAAAGATCCCGCCTTAACCCGCCGCTTTCAGGTTGTAAAAGTGGAAGAGCCATCCGAGCATAAAGCCGTGCTGATGCTGCGCGGGCTGATTGCTCCATTGGAAAAGCATCATCGTGTGCAGATTCTTGATGAAGCCATTGACGCGGCGGTGCGGCTGTCGCACCGCTATATTCCCGCGCGACAACTGCCCGACAAGGCCGTGAGTCTCATTGACACCGCCGCCGCGCGGGTGGCCGTGAGCCAGCACGCGTTGCCCGCCGAACTGGAAGACTCAAAACGTCGCGTTGAGGCCCTGGAAGTGGAAATCCAGATCGTGAATCGAGAAACGGCGGTCGGTTTGGATCACAGCCAGAGAGTGGCGGAGGTGAACGCTCTTCTGGATGCGGAGAAAAAGCGCTTCGCAAGTCTGGATGACAAATGGAAGCAGGAAAAGCAGCTGGTTGATAAAATTCTCGATATCCGCCAGAAATTGCGTTCAGCCGCCGAACCGATTGAAGATGCGTCCCCGTCGGCCCAGAAACCGCCGGTTGCGGAAAAAAACAGGGATGAGCCGGTCGCCGTGAAACAGGCCAAAACGGCACCCACCGCCGCCGGGCAGAATTCCGCCGAAAAGCTTAGCGTTGAGCAGCGTGATGCCCTGCTTGCCGATTTGCGTAAATTGCAGAACGACCTGGCCACCCTGCAGGGTGAATTGCCGCTGATTTTTCCAACCGTGGATCAGCAGGCGGTGGCATCCGTGGTAGCGGATTGGACCGGAATCCCGGTTGGCCGAATGGTCAAAAATGAAATTGAACAGATATTGAAGCTTGCCGATCATCTGGAGAAGCGGGTGATCGGACAACGCCACGGTCTGGAAATCATTG
>JAJZCT010000060.1 GCA_021828925.1 Planctomycetota bacterium | reverse complement strand
TGCGCTTCACTTCGGCTTCCGGTGCCGAGCCGTTCCAGAAATCCGTTCCCTCCCGTACGAAGCATGCGGAAGGTAGGGTCTTTACGGATAAAACGGGCATGAAATTTAACGCTGTGCACGGAAATAACACCGGTAACGTAAAGCCGCGGCAGGCACCAAATGAAGAAATCATTGCAAGAATGATCTCGCGGCATCGTGGAGGTGCCAAAACCCGATCCACTATCCACCTGCCGCAGCCAGAGAGCGTTATACGAATGTTTGCTCGAACGTATCCGATACCGGAATAGCCCTGAAACCCGACATATACGTTTACCGGTTGGGCTATCCTTTATTCCAATAGCGGGCCCCGTATACGGCATGTTCGCCAAGTTCTTCTTCAATACGAAGAAGCTGGTTGTATTTGGCAACACGATCGGAGCGGGCCGGAGCACCGGTTTTGATCTGGCCGCAATTGGTCGCAACGGCAATATCCGCGATGGTGGAATCTTCGGTTTCACCGCTGCGGTGGCTCAATACGGCGCTATAGCCGTTGCGCATGGCCAGATCCACGGCCTCAAGGGTTTCGGTCAGCGTGCCAATCTGATTGACTTTCACCAGAATACTGTTGCCGACACCAAGCTCGATACCCTTCTGGAGGAACTTCGGATTGGTAACGAAAATATCGTCGCCGACAAGCTGAATTTTCTTACCGAGTTTTTCAGTAAGTGCTTTCCAGCCATTCCAATCGCCTTCGGCCAAACCGTCTTCCAGTGAACGAATGGGATATTTGTCCGCCCAGCGCGACCAGATTCCGATCATATCATCGGCCGACATGTAGTTATTTGGATCGCTCTTGAAAAGTTTGTATTTCTTCTTGCTGTGATCCCACAATTCGCTGGCCGCGGGATCCAGAGCGATAAACACGTCCTTGCCGAGCTTGTAGCCGGAAGCTTTCACCGCCTCGGCAATGACTTCCAGGGCTTCATCATTGGATTTCAGACTCGGGGCAAATCCGCCTTCATCGCCAACGGCTGTGCTGAGACCCTTTTTATGCAGAACCTTTTTCAAGGTGTGATAAATTTCCGTTCCCATTCGCAGCGCATGGGCGAAATTTTTGGCACCCCATGGCTGAATCATAAATTCCTGAAAATCGACGTTGTTGTCGGCGTGTTTGCCGCCATTGAGAATGTTCATCATCGGCACCGGCAATACGTTGGCGAACGTGCCGCCGATATACCGATACAGCGG
This sequence comes from Planctomycetota bacterium, assembly GCA_021828925.1. The sequence continues at coordinate 9,373 of JAJZCT010000060.1, read as the reverse complement.
CAGGCCACTGGCGGCCGCTCCGGCTTTGGCCACAGCGAGCGACACACCGAGAATGGCATTTGCGCCGAGTGTCGCCTTGGTGGGCGTACCGTCGAGTTCGATCATCAGGCGGTCAATGTGTTCCTGATCGCGCGGATCAAGGTCAATGAGTTCCGAAGCGATTTTGGTGTTGACATTTTCGACGGCTTTGCAAGTGCCTTTACCGCCATAGCGTTTCGCGTCGCCGTCCCGCAATTCAACCGCTTCATTTTCACCGGTTGACGCGCCGCTGGGTACCGCCGCCCGGCCGATGGTGCCGTCATTGAGAATCACATCAACTTCAACGGTGGGATTACCACGGGAATCAAGAATTTCACGGGCGTGGACATGTTCAATACACAGGTTCATCGTAGGCTCCAATTCACGGTCATACTCCATCCGGTGGTCATACAGCCCAAACCGGAAAACGATAAATTAGCATACTTTCAGAGTTTTAGCCAAGGTTGGATCGGAACAATTAAAAAAATGCGGTTCACGGCATACATCTGGCAACCGTAATTGAATTTCTATTCTTTGGAATTCACCGGCGGGAGGAAAGCACGATTACGACCTGTCTAATCTGCTGCACATCCGTGCGCGGCGTTATTTCCAGGCTCCAACGCAGACTCGTACGCGAGGATTGATGCACAGATTTAACAACACCGATAACCGCCCCGGCAACCGCCTGTGGCCATTCGTTGTCATTAAGCTGCACCAGATCGCCCGGCTTGGGGGCCATGGCATGAATGGATTGATCCAATTCACAACGCATGCGGCCCGGGCCGGCACCTTCAATAAGGGCCTGCGGAGCGATGCTGATCAAACCGGCGCGCACCGGACGGCTGATGGCGGCAATTTCTTTCATCATGGGATCGGTCAGCAAACGCACCGTACAGGTTTCCGGTCCAACATGGGACACACGCCCAATAACCGCTCGATTGGCCAACACTGCATCCCCAATGCGAATTTCCTTGTCATCGCGCCAACCCTGATCCAGTGTGCACTGATCACCGCTTCCCGTGGAAAATCCGTCGATACTGGCCGCTCTTAACCGCTGGACGGAAAGGCCCGGAAAATTCTGATGAATCACACGCGTTTCGCGCAGAAGCTTTTGCAGGTCACTGATGCGTGTGACCAGCATGGCGATTTCATTTTGATAACGAACACGCAGGGCGTTTACCCGGCTGCTGGAATTTTGATGCGGATGCAGAAACCGATTAACGCCGGTTTGCAGGCCGGTAAAAATGGATGAAAACGGGGCGACGAAAGTTCTAACGGCGTCAGACGCGATTCCACGCGGACGATTAACCACTTGCGGGTGCCGGGCCCCAACGACTACCGTAGCCAAAGCTGCGAAGTTAAGTATCCAGAACCACTTTCGCGGAGTCATTTTCATCATGCCTTCCTCCGGAAAGCATACGGGAACGGTCGGCTGTTTAACACGTCAGACAGCCTGGCGGGCTGCCGCTGGGCGCGGCACAGGGGACTGATCACATTTCGTCGGTGTCTGATTCCAAGGCTTCCTTGAGATCTTCCAGATTTTCCAGCAGTACGTTGGTTCCGCGTGCCACGCAGGTCAACGGATCTTCCGCCAGGCGCACCGGCAGGCCGGTGGCCTGCGAAATAACCTTGTCAATTCCCCGCAGCAGGCTGCCGCCACCGGCCATGGTGATGCCGGTTTCCACCAGATCGGCTGCCAACTCCGGTTCCGCCCGTTCGAGCGTATGGGTAACCGCATCAATGATTTTACCGATCGGCTCAAGCAGCGCCTCGCGGATTTCCTCGCTGGTGATAATGCATTTGCGCGGTAAGCCGCTGATCATATCCCGCCCGCGGACTTCCATGGTCGTTTCCGGGCCAACGGTGCTCGCGGAGCCGAGTTCGATTTTTATGCGCTCCGAAAACTGCTCACCAATCATCAGGTTATATGTCTTTTTCATGTGGTTGATGATGGCTTCATCAAAATTATCACCGGCGGTACGAATGGATTCGGACACCGCCATATCGCCCAGACTGATAATGGCAACTTCCGTCGTGCCGCCGCCGATATCAACGATCATGCTGGCGGTCGGCTCACGAATCGGCAGGCCCGCACCGATGGCGGATGCCATCGGTTCGCTGACGAGATAAACACGACGCGCTTCAGCCTGCAGGGCGGAATGAAATACCGCCTGCTTTTCAACGGCGGTTATGCCCGATGGGATGGCAATGACAACGCGTGGTCGCACAAACCGGCGCCGACCATGCACGCGGCGAATAAAGTACGTGAGCATGGCTTCAGTGATTTCAAAATCGCTGATTACGCCATCTTTAAGCGGTCGAACGGCGGTAATATTTCCCGGCGTTTTGCCGAGCATTTCCTTGGCAACTAGACCAACGGCATTGCCGTTGTGCAAAACAATATTTGTCCCTTTTTTAACTGCAACCACCGAAGGTTCGTTGAGAACAATACCCTGCCCGCGCACACACACCAACGTGTTGCACGTTCCAAGGTCTATGCCCATATCGAGGGAAAACCAACCCAGCATCGAATCAAAAAACACGCCAAAGCGCTCCGCGACAGAACCTTGAACAGGCCGGTTACGGCAAACACTGCATCCTTGTGCGTCGCCGAACTCGGCCCTCCCTGCTCCCTTCCGGCCTGACAATAACATACCATATTATCGGAATTAGCGATATTGGCGAAAGTGGATCGCCCAATGTCTTCGCCACCTTATCCATGCTAATGCCGTACTCCGGTTGGCTGGCGCTGCGACTTTCCGGAATATATCTATGGCGGCCATTTTACTTAGAAGCCAATCATCGTTTTATATTCAATGGCGATGTAAATTAAGGATCCCAAGGTCGCTAAGAAGCCGATAATTGCCAACGCTGTATACACATTGGGCTGCGGCCGTACGGTAATTCGGGCGGGTGGGTTTACTCGTGACATGACGACTCCCGACAAATCAAAAAATCAATTCTTAACCGCACGGCTTCCAGGTACTACCCCAGACGCAACTCGCTGCGGTATCCGCAGCACACATTGGCGTGCGGAACAACAACCAACCGCATATTAAGCCGAATCCATTTCCGGCTTAAATTCCGGATCATCAGACGCCCGGGCCGCTCATGACCATTTCGTTTGGTGCAATGGTCGTGCCCGGAGCCTGCAGCGATACCACGCCGACAGATTCAGTGGCATCAGCCTTTTGTACTACCACATCGCCGATGTAGCGGCCATTGGAATAAATGGTCAGGCGGGTACCTTTACCCACCCCGTCACGCGTACCCAATGAAGCACTGACATAGGTATGGCCATTATAGCTGGCGACTTTCAACACCGTTCCGTTGACCTGTACGGATGTTGGCACACCCGCCACCGCAGTGGACAAAGTGGTGGATGTCGGGCTGGAGGTTTTAGCAGCGACTTCCATTTTCGACATCTGCCGATGCAGCGACGCCACGCTCTCCTGGAGAACCTGGATGGTCTGTCGGGCGATGTTGCGCTCGTTGGTCAGTTCGGTAATACGGCGACCCAGTTCGGCATTTTGATTCACATACGTCAAGAGCTTCGGCCGCATCGCGTCAAGAACGGTATTCTGCCCGGCAACCTGCTTGTTGAGAGAACTGACCGTACTGGTCAAATCTGTGATGCTGGTCTGCAACTGGCTTTTTGCCACCCGCAACTGCGCGATGGTTGTCTGGTCATCAGCAAGCTTGGATTGCAGATCAAGGATCGTATTGTTCAAACGGCCGGCCTTTTCCGCACCCTTCTGAAGCGCTGCGGTAAGTTGTGTCTGCAGATTGGTGTTGGCCTGCTGGAGTTGGGTCGTCATGGCCTGCGCCGCAATCTGCGCTTTTTGCGAACTCGCCACCTGACTGCGATAGTTCTGTTGCTTATCGGCAAACAAAATAACCAGAACGGACAGGACCAGTGCCAGCACAAGCTGCAAGAGCACAAACGTTTTTGTTAGAGTATTCAAGAGGGCCTCCTGTGGGTAAACAAATCCAAATCAGACCACGTCAACTTCATGCCAAAGCAAAGACTTTACTCTGACTTTCTCCCGCCATAATTCCAGAAGTTTAATAGCCGGCGGCAACCTGTCAAGGAAAAAATGAACAATCGGACAATTCACGGCTCTTTTTTCGCACCCACAAAACTGTTGTTTAACTGAAAACCGCTTTCGCAATCATTCATTTCCCTCTTCAACCGTGCGGCTTTCATTGCTCTGATCGGATTCTCTCATCATCGGCACCGGCGTTTGATTCAGAACCAGGAAGTTCAAGCACAAAACATAAAAAATTTCAGCGGCCGAAGAAATCAACGCTCCGCGCCAAGGCCGATCGCAATTCGCTGCGCGGCACGATGCGATCAATAAATCCCTTGCTTAACAGGAATTCGGCGCGTTGGAACCCTTCCGGCAATTCCATGCGAATGGTGTTGGCTATTGTCCGTGGTCCGGCAAAGCCGATCATTGCTTTTGGCTCGGCAAAAATCAGGTCGCCAAGCATTGCAAAACTCGCCGTTACACCGCCCGTCGTGGGATCCGCCAGTACACTGACGAATAAACCGCCATGACGATGATGCCGCGCCAGCGCCGCCGAGGTTTTCGCCATCTGCATAAGACTGATGGTACTTTCCTGCATACGCGCCCCGCCGGAACATGAAATGATCACAACCGGCAGATGCTCAGCCGTGGCACGTTCCACCGCACGCGTGATTTTTTCCCCCACCACCGCCCCCATGGAGCCGGCCAGAAAGGTAAAATCCATGGCGGCCAGAATGATCGGACGGCCCTTGACGAAGGCTCGACCTGTTAACAAGCCATCTTTGGAACCGGTAATTTTTTGTGCTTCCGCCAGTTGTTGACGATAGGCTTTTTTAGCTGAAAAGCGGAGTTGATCTGTGGGAGCAAGCTGAGAATCCATTTCTTCAAAGGATCCGTCATCGGCCAGCATGGCGATGCGCTGGCGCGCTGAAACACGAAAATGGTGCTTACAGCCGGGACATGTGTGAAAGTTTTCTTCCATTTCCTTGCGAAAGATCATCTGGCTGCATCCGGGGCACGCCAGCCAAAGCCCCTCGGGCACATTCACGTGCTTGCGGGCTGGAGCCAGATTAAGAGAGTTATTGACCGGTGTTGATGTCTGTTGCGCCATAGTCATCTGTGTCATCTTGTTTTCCTTATGCCATCCATTGCCATTCAAGTATTGCCCATCCTGCGATTATTATAAATCGCCGACAATGCCCGATAACCACACACCCCGCTTCGGTGGCTTTGGTTAAGGTGCTATGATAAGACTCTCAAGGCTGCAAGGCAATACTTTTTTTTCATTCCATTAACATTGACCATGGACAGGATGCCGTATTTTTCGCTTTTTAACATATTTTTCCAGCCCAAGGCAAAATAATCGGCTAGTTTTTTCTTTTTACGAATATTTCGATTTTATTTATCGGATGTTAGAATATCATTGAAATTTTGGCGGTTGAGCGTTGGCTTTCCTGCAATTTGAAAATTAACGTATCCTTATACACATGACCAGTACCATTTTATCTCGGTATCGTCTCTGGATTTTCGGCACCGCGCTGATCGTGGTATTCATGCTCACTGGCCTTGGGACCGGCATGTGGTTACTGTTCACCGGATGGGAAAACGGCAGAATTGCCCAGGCGTCGCTGCGCTCAGAACTTCTGGCCCAGTCGCTGCTGGCTCGCACGGCGCCGGCCAGAAACCGGTTTAAGGGATATTTGCTCTGGGCACGCCCCACCCTGGCTCTTATTTCCGAACATCTGAATTCATACCGGCATGTCGCCTATGTTCTGGTATGGAAGAGTAATGGAACGGTGGTGTTTCTTGCCACCAGGAATGCAGGACATTGGCAGATTGATTCCTCCTTTCTCGGCCATACACTTGACCCCACGCACTGGCCGAGTCCGGTCAGTACCGGCCTGACCCTGCGAACCATTGACCAGGCACCGTGGCAAACGTATGCACGTAGTTACATTGATACACAAATGCCGTTGAACTGGCCCGGAACACAGGCCATTTTGAGTGTCGGCTATCGTGCCGCAACATTTAATGCCGGTTTCTTTCATGATCTGCATCATGCCATTTTTATCCTGGCGCTGGGAAACCTGCTGACCGGGCTGACGCTGGCTATTCTGGCACTGTGGATCAAACAGCGATTTGATAAAAGCCGTGAACAATATGCCAGAACACTTCTGGCCCGCACCAGTCTGCTTAGCGAACGCGGCATGCTGGCTTCGGTGCTGGCCCATGAAGTGCGATCTCCGCTGACGGCGTTGCGATTTAATCTTCACTTCATGCACAGTTTATTGGATTGTCCGAACAGCGATCCCGCACGCCATGCGGAACTTCTTCATTCGTGCGAACGCGAAGTGCGCAGGCTGGATCTCATGCTGGACGACTTTCTTACCCGTACGCAGATTGTCGGTCAGTCGCGCGAAAGTTCACTCAACACCGTCGTGACCGAAGCACTGGACTTCCTGAAGCCCGCGCTGGCCAATCAGGATATTCGTGTTATTACACACCTGGACCCCACGGATCCGCATGTATCAATCAGCTCTGATGAATTGCGACAGGTGCTGCTGAACTTGTGTACCAACGCCCAGGAAGCCATGCCAAGATCAGGTTCGCTGGTCATTTCGACTCTTGCCGAACCGGAAAATGCCGTATTGCTCGTGCGTGACAGCGGCAAAGGCATCGCACCGGATGTTCAGGAACGGTTATTCGATCCCTTTTTCACCACGAAACCGCGCGGAAGCGGATTGGGGCTGGCTCTGGTGCGGCGCGTGGTGACAGGAGCCGGGGGCGGTGTGTTCTTTGAAAGTCAGTTGCAACACGGAACAACTTTTCGCATTGTTCTGCCCCGCGCCATGGCTACAACGGCTCAGGCCGGCAGCGGTACGGATAACTTCAGTGAAATGACAGCCTTGCACGCCACGCTCAACGCGCCAGTGCTGGAATCACCACATTCAGATAAGGGGTCTTAAGATGATGGAAAACCCTCCCCGTCAACGGGGCAGGATATTACTGGCGGAGGATGATCAAAGTGTATTGGACGCTTTGACCATGGTGCTCAAGCACGCCGGTTATGAAGTGCTCCCGGCCCGCACGGGCCGGGAGGCTCTGCGCATGTTAGGCGCAGATATTCATCTGTTAATATCTGATTTATGGATGCCGCAGATGGATGGCCTGGCTCTGCTGGACGAAGCCCGCCGCACCGTACCGGCCTTGCAGACAGTCATCATTACCGGCAATGCCACCGTACCCAGCGCCGTGCGGGCCATGAAACTTGGGGCCTTTGATTATCTCACCAAGCCTTTTACCCCGCCGGACCTGCTTGACGTGGTGGAGCGGGCCATGGAACAGGGACGGCTGAACAAAGACTTAAACGCACTGGCGGCGGAAATCAGTGATACGCAAATCGAAACCCTCATCGGACGTTCTCCAGCCATGCTGGACGTTGCGCAGTGCATACGCCGTGTTGCCCCCTTTAAAAGCACCGTGCTGGTGGAAGGCGAAAGCGGCACCGGCAAGGAACTCGTTGTGCGCGCCATTCACCGGCTAAGCACGCGAAAAGATAAGCCTTTCATCGCTTTCAACTGTGCCGCCGTGCCGGCCAATCTGGTTGAAAGCGAGCTGTTTGGCCATGAACGTGGTGCTTTTACCGGAGCCGATGCGAGAACGGCCGGGTATTTTGAAGCGGCCAACGGTGGAACGCTTTTTATTGATGAAGTCGGCGAACTTGAGCTTTCCATTCAAGCCAAGCTCCTGCGAGCCTTGGAATCCGGTTATGTCATGCCGGTAGGATCCACGCGGGAAAAGGCGGTGGATGTGCGCGTGCTGGCCGCGACAAACAGCAATCTGGCCAAAGCGGTTGAGGAAAAGCGGTTTCGCGCAGATTTATTTTATCGCCTGAATGTGGTCCGCATTGAATTACCTCCGTTGCGAAAACGCCCGGAAGATATCGCATTGCTTACCACCTCCCTGGTACACCGCCTGGCCCATGAACATCACCTGCCGGAGCCAACCGTTACGCCATCAATGATTGCAACCATGCAGCGTTACGACTGGCCCGGCAATGTACGTGAACTGCGCAACGCTCTGGAAAGTATTCTTGTATTGCAACAGAAACATATATTGACCGAAGCCGATTTGCCGCAGCATATCCGCAATCCCAATGCTCAGAACCGCAACACCGGTCTGGATCTGGATCGCGCCGAACGTGACGCCATAGAAACGGCATTGCGCCAGCATCACAATGATCGTACGGCTACAGCAAACGCCCTTCGCATCAGCGTGCGCACGCTGTACCGGAAGATGTCACGTTACGGTTTAACCTGATACGATATTCATATATCCGACATAATCGTTATGATAAGTGTGCCGGAAAGTTGATGAATTACCTTTAAAAAGGAAAATCATGAGTCGAGACAAAGCATCCAAACGCCATAAGCGCCGGGCAACCGCCGCTGCCAGTCCGGTTGCCGCGCCGCGTCCCGATCCAGAATCACTGGAAATTGTGCTTTGGCCGGATCCGGTTTTAACGCGTCGGGCGGGGGATGTGGAAAAAATTGATTCGTGGCTGCTGCAGGTTATCGAACGCATGAAACAACTCATGGAAAGCCACGAAGGCGTGGGGTTGGCGGCACCGCAGGTTGGTTTGCCCCTGAGGCTTTTCGTCATGGCGGAAAAAGCCAAGGCGGATCAAGCCATCGCGGTCATTAATCCCGTTCTGGAATTGGGATCCGAAACGCTGGAAGCTGAAGAGGGATGCCTGTCCCTGCCGGGCATACGCGGGCAGGTCATACGGGCTAAAAGCGTCACCCTGACTGGTTACGATGTAAAAGGCGGTCCGGTTTCCATGCCCCTGGAAGATTTTCCGGCGCGCATCGCACAGCATGAAAATGACCATCTGGATGGCGTATTAATTATTGCGCGAATGTCTCCCTCCGCCCGAATCGCACTTGGCAAAAAGCTGCGCGACCTGGAGGCCCGGGCCGGGTGAACAATCGGCCATATCCAGTCTGGTAAATTTGCTTGCACCAAAAGCAATGCCTGCGGCACACCAGATTCCGCTTCTGATACGAATTTAACGGATGTTCCAGACGTCATTTTACGCAACTCATTTATTTACAATATGTTACGTGTGTTTTTCGCTTTTGCGTGTAGCCACTAAAATGTTGTATTAATATTGATTTTGTCCTTGACGTTAAATTTTATTGTGATATTATAGTGGCCACTATGACTGTGCATGTAGATAAATCGAAATCCGGCAAATACGTGCGATACCTGCTGCGAAGTTCCTTTCGCGTTGACGGCAAGGTCAAACATCGTACCGTCGCCAA
>JAJZCT010000059.1 GCA_021828925.1 Planctomycetota bacterium | reverse complement strand
GCCACCTGCGCGATGGTGTCAAAAACTTCCAGCATGGTGGGCGAACTGCCGATGATATTGTCAAATTTGTATTTGCTCTGCAGGGTGCTGCGGAGTTGGCGGCGTTCTTCCAACCATTCTTCACGCTCGTTGGCGACGATAGAATTTATTTTGATGGCCTGGGAAATAAATGCCGCAATGATTTCCAGAAATCGCTGATCATTATTGAGCGTTTCTTCATCGACAAATTGTTTATCAACGGACAAGGCCCCGCAGGCCTTGGATTCAATAAGTATCGGCACGCAAATAAAGCTCGTCACGCGGCCCGGCACCGGCACGCGGGCACCGGTGCGGTTGAGGAATTGAATTTCCTTGCTGATGTCGGCAACCACCCGCGCCTTACCTGTGGCCACCACCTGCCCGGTGATGCCTTCGCCGACATCATATCGACCGCGTTGAATTTCATTGGCGGTCAGGCCCAGCGCCGCTTCGATCTGCAATTTTCCGGTGGCCGAATCCAGAAGCACCATGGAACCACGTTCCATACCCAAGCGATCCGCGAGAACGCGCATGGTCTGATCAAAAACGGCGTGCAGATCCAAGCCCGATGAGAGCGCACGGCCAATTTCCGTAAGAATTGTAAGTTCCAGTTCGGCGCGATCCATCAAAACTAACCTCCGCTATCGCCAACGGCAAATTCCATCCGCACCTTCGAGCTTCCAACACATCAAGCCCGGGCCTGCCGCCGTGAACCAGCAGGAGCAGGTCCGAATATACAGACGTGCTCTTAGTGCTATTGTACTATGCAAACGCCGTGCGCAAGTGGTCTGGGCTGTTGAAATAATTGGCGGTCGGGGGAATAAACGCGATAAAGTCGAGCTTTATAAAATATATAACTGTAGATGCTGTAACAAGTTACATGACATGTGACGGGTGCATGCGCTCATGTATTTCGCTCCGAATTGTTGCCGGAATTCTCGACTGGATTTGAACTGTGAATGTAGACTGCTGCCTGATAAATAGACGCCTGCGACCGTTGATGCCACGTTTTGGTTTTTTTCTGCCTTTATAATAGGCAGCGGGTCGCCATGCGGAAAATCAGTAGGATTTTCGCCTCAATGGTTGGATATTTGCATCCGTGGCGGTTGACTTTTGCGAAAGATATTATGTACGCCTCTTGCCTTAGCCCTTGCGTTTGGTAGGATGGACATTCTTGGGGACGTAGCTCAATTGGGAGAGCACTGCCTTTGCAAGGCAGGGGTTGCCGGTTCGATCCCGGTCGTCTCCATTTCTTTTTTTACAAGAATCACAGCAACATTTCGCTGGCAATTGTTATTCCTTTATGCGTATAATGCAAACGTGACGAACGATTCGGTTCGCAACGGTCTTTCTCCAATGCTGCAAACCACCTTGAAAGACCGGGCGCAAACGCGAATCGCGCCATCAGTTTGCGGTGAATAGAAGTCGGGCGATTTCCTCAGACTGTGGGCTATGCTCATGAGGACGTTGGAAGATGGATTTTCTGGATAAGTCCGGCCCCCGACTGCACTGGATCAGCGTTTGGGCCAGTGCGTTAATCTGCGCGATAAGTCTGCTGGTATTGGCGGGCTGGTGCTCGGGCGAATTGGTACTCACAAGTATATTGCCGGGTATGATTCCCATGAATCCGGCGGTGGCAATCAGCTTTTTCCTGCTGGCGGTCCCGATTGGCTTTCTGGCCTTCCACGTGGAAACAACATTGGCGCAAAAGTGGGAAATTACCGCCATCGGCGGCATTGTGGCGTTGGTTGCCGTGCTGCGATTGGCGGCGTATCTGGGCGCGGGGAATCTGCACCTTGATTCACTATTATTTGCCCAAGAGCTTACCAAAGTGCCCTTCGCGCCCAACCGTATGGCACCCAATACCGCCGCTGGGTTGTTATTTGGCGGCATAGGCGTAATGAGTGTGGTCTGGCGGAAAACTTTCACGCGGCACGTTACGGGCGTGGCTTTGGTTGGTCTGCTGTTGACGGCGCTGTACGGCATTGCCAATTATTTGTTTACGGTTTCCGGACACCCTGTGCGGGGGGAAGATATACCGACCGCCATGCACACGGCGGCGGCGATGCTGCTCTTGCTGGTGGGAATTTCAGCACTCGACGAGCATTTACCGATTGTTCGGCAATTTCTTAGAAACAGTCCAGGCGGAATGATCATGCGGCGGCTGCTGCCACCGCTGATAGTTTTTCCGGTATTCCTGGGGTGGCTGAGAATTTTTTGCGAATTTCGGCTGCATATTTCTGGAATGCCGGCGTCGGCTGCTTCGGCGGCGGTGCTGCAGATCCTTGTATTTGGCGCTTTTGTTTGGGCTGCGGCCATGGTTATGGACCGGCTTAATGCCCAGCGCCAGCAAACCATGTTGCGACTGGAACAGGCTAAATCCGAACTTGAAATTGCAAAAGCGGCGGCGGAGGCGTCGGCCTCGGTTAAATCCCAGTTCCTGGCCAATATGAGCCATGAAATACGCACCCCTTTGCACGGCGTGATTTCCATGATGGAACTGCTGGCGGAAACATCATTGGATGGTCAGCAGCGCGGTTATACGCAGGTAGCCAGAACCAGCGCCGACGCGCTGCTGGCGGTGATAACGGATATTCTGGATTTCTCCAAAATTGAAGCCGGTCGAATGGAACTTGAGCCGGTAGATTTTGATTTGCGAGCATGCGCCGAAGATACGGTATATCTGATGCTCTCTACCGCTATGCGGAAAAAACTTGAACTGGGCTATGACATTGCGCCGGATCTTCCATCACTGGTGCGCGGTGATCCCGTACGGCTGCGGCAGGTGCTGATGAATCTGATCAGCAATGCGATTAAATTTACGGATAAAGGTGATGTCTGGGTGAAACTTTCCGCAGTGGATTTGGCGGAGGGTAAAGTCTTAGCGAAGTTTGAAGTTCATGACACCGGCGCGGGCATTGCTCCGGAAGATGCAAAGAAACTATTTACGGCATTTGCGCAGGTGCATCATGTGGGTGACACAGTCCATCCCGGAACCGGCTTGGGGCTGGCGATAAGCCGACAACTTGTTGAGTTAATGGGCGGGACAATTGGGGCCGAAAGCCAGATAAGCCAAGGCAGTACATTCTGGTTCTCGGTTCCACTGGAGCGGCGGAAATCGGTATGGCTGGACGCGGAGGCGATCCCGGAAGCTCTGCACCGGCAGCGGATATTGCTGTTAATGGCCAGTCCCGTCCGACGTGACAAACTTCAGCACCAGTTGCAGTACTGGAAAATAGAGGTAGAGACTGCGGCGTCGCTGGAAGAATGCAACCAACTGCTACGGGCCAATAGTGTTCGCCCGTTTGATGTGCTGTTTGTGGAGCATCAACCGCCGGAACTCAACGCGTTGGAAATTGCCAAGCTCATGCACGCGCAGGCGGATATGCGGGCACCGAATATTATCGCACTGGCTCGGCCGGACACCCACATCAGTGCGGAAATACAGCAGGAATTCGGGCTTAGCGGGGTTTTGGGAAAACCGGTAAGACAGTCGCAATTGTTTGATCTGCTTCTGCGGCTGGTCAATTCCGATGCGACCATGGTCAGCCCGTCGCAAGTGGGGCGACTGGAAAAACTTCAACTGCCTCCAGGCTATCAGGGCCTGAGGGTGCTGGTGGCGGAAGATAACGAAATTAACCAATTTGTCATTCGTGAAGTGCTTTCGGGGTTAATGCTGCCCTGCGATGTCGTGGGCACGGGGCAGGAATGTGTGGACGCGTTGAAGCGACAACCCTATGCGTTGGTATTCATGGATTGTCTGATGCCGGTGATGGACGGTTTTGAATCAGCAAGGCAGATTCGCAAACTTGAATCTGCCGGCGCGGTGTTCAGCAGTTTCGGAAAGGCGAGGATTCCCATTATCGCACTGACCGCCAACGCCACGGGGTTGGATCGCCGAAATTCTCTGGAGGCCGGCATGGATGCGTTCTTGACGAAGCCGTTGAATCGCACGGAACTGGTGCAGACAGTGGTGTCATTAATTGATAATCCCGGATTAAATTCACCCGCAGCGGGGGCGTCGCCGGTGCCGGTGAATGCTTCGGATTCATCTTCGCAGGGATCGCTTTGCGCGGCAGCAGCGTTTGATTTTAAGAGGCTCAACGAGTATTTCTTGAATGATCAATCAATGGTGGAGAAGCTGTTGGGGCAATTTATCGGGCAGGGCCGAGAACAGATTATCAAACTTAATGACTCAATGGCTGTACCGGATTGGGACGCGGCCCGGCGGGCGGCGCACGCCATCAAGGGCACAGCCGCCTGTCTTTTTGCCGAGGCGCTGCGGCAAGCCGCAAAAGACTTGGAGATTATCTGCCGGGACCGGGGCCACGAGGACCTTGCCAAAGCCGCATGGAACAAAGTTCAAACGGAAATGAACCGATGTATAGACCATGTGACGATGCGGAATAAGGCGTCCGGTAAAACCCAGTTGGATGAAGGAGCTTAACGGAATGAAAATTCTTGCCGTCGATGATGATCCCATCGCGCTGGAGATGATCCGTGCCGCGTTAAATCGTTTCGGCCACGAGGTTATTACCACCACGACCGGCGCTGCCGCGTTGGAGCAGTTGTCACAGTTTCCGATTCGCATGGTCATTACCGATTGGATGATGGATTCCATGGATGGCATTGCGTTGTGCCGGGCGATTCGGAAGCGTAAGCTTAGCAGATATGTATATGTTATTATTTTAAGTTCACGGGATGATCCGGTGGATGCGGCCGAGGGAATCGCCGCCGGGGCCGATGATTTCATGGCCAAGCCGTTTGACACCGGGGAACTCGTGGCCCGCATCAAAGCCGGCGAGCGTGCGTTATCACTGGAAACGCGTGATGTGACGATTTTTGCCTTGGCCCGGCTGGCCGAATCACGCGATCAGGAAACGGGGCTGCATTTGGAACGCACGCGCAATTATGTGAAAATTATCGCCGGGCAGCTTGCAAAGCGCCCGGAACTTGCTTCGATCATTCATGCGGATTTTGTGCAGATGCTGTATGACACCAGCCCATTGCATGACATTGGTAAAGTCGCGATTCCGGATGCTATTTTGCTCAAACCTGGAAAGTTGACAGACGCTGAATATGAAATCATGAAACGCCATTCGGCGATTGGGGCCAGCACCTTGGATGAAGTGTTACAGAGTTACCCGGGGGCGGAATTTTTGGAAATGGCACGAGACATCGCCGCCACGCATCATGAGCGTTATGACGGTCGCGGCTATCCGAAGGGATTGGCAGGCGAGCAGATTCCCTGGGCGGGGCGCATTATGGCGTTAGCCGATGTGTATGACGCGATCACGTCTCGGCGGGTTTACAAAGCGGCGGAAAGCCATGAGCACGCCTGTAATGTCATCCGCAACGAAAGCGGCAAACAGTTTGGCCCGCGCGTGGTGGAGGCGTTTTTCGATCGCGAATCAGAAATACTGGAAGTTCAAATGCACTACCACCAAGCCGAGGAGGCCCGCCGGAAATCCATCAATGCCCGCCAAGACGCTTGGAACTGGTAGCCGCCGATTCATTAAGCATCCAGGCCTTCATACATGGCCGTGCTGATATAACGCTCACCCGTGGAGCACATGACGGCGACAATGATTTTACCCTTCATATCCGGACGGGCGGCCACTTGTGCGGCGGCCCACATATTGGCGCCGGAACTGATGCCAGCCAGAATGCCTTCTTCGCGTGCCAGGCGGCGTGCCCATTCAAAGGCATCTTCATTGGTGACTTGAATGACTTCATCCACCAAGTCAACATGTAGATTTTTTGGGATAAAGCCGGCACCGGCACCCTGAATTTTGTGCGGGCCGGGCTTCAAAGGTTGCCCAGCCTTGCACTGCGTGATAACCGGTGAACCGGTAGGTTCGACCGCAATAGCTTTGAATTTGGGATTACGTTTTTTAATGACACCCGCCACACCGCTGATTGTACCGCCGGTACCGACGGCAGATACCAGGCAGTCCACCTTGCCATCGGTATCATTCCAGATTTCTTCGGCGGTGGTTTTTTCGTGAATTGCAACGTTGGCTGGATTATCAAATTGCTGGGCAATAATGGCATTTTTGTCCGCCGCGGCGGCCTCACCGCACCGGCGAATGGCACCGGGCATGCCTTCAGCAGCGGGCGTAAGGACTAAGTTGGCTCCCATGATCCGCAGAAGTTTGCGTCGCTCCAGGGACATGCTTTCGGGCATGTAAAGCGTGAGCTTGTAACCTTTGGCAGCGCATACAAACGCCAGAGCAATACCGGTGTTACCGCTGGTGGCTTCCATGATATGGGTGTCTTTGTTAATTTTGCCGGCTTTTTCAGCGGCTTCAATCATGGCTGCACCGATACGATCTTTGACGCTTGAAAGGGGATTGAAGAATTCGCACTTGGCGTAAACAATGCCCTGGCCGGCAGGGACAAGGCGATTAATACGCACCAAGGGTGTATTGCCGATGGTTTTGGTAATGTCGGAAAAAAGTCTGCCCATAAATAATCTCCTTAAAACTGATCTAATTTGTAGGTTATGATGATTATGGGGCAATGTCAAGGAAGTTCTGCGGGTTGTGTTGTATGGTTTCAAGAGAAATATCACGGGCACGTGCGTGAAGTTCTTTTCCTACTTGACAATTTCGTTAATCAAGGGAACATAGCGGATTCTTTATCAAGGCGGGGTTGCCGTACGAAGTTACCGCAACGACGCCGGAAAAAATGAAGTAATGCGAGGAAACCAGACTATGGCAATTGGCGGCATTCCCGGAACGTCAGTGGGAACTTCTTCAAATACTCCAGAGCGGACCTATCGAGGCCCGTTTACCATCATGACGGTGCTGTTTTTTATGTGGGGGTTCATGACGGTGTGGAATGACATCCTCATTCCGCGCTTCAGGGACGCCTTTACACTGAATTATTTTCAAGCCATGTTGATCCAATTCGCCTTTTTTGGCGCGTACACTGTCGGCTCGCTGATCTATTATTTTATTTCCATGTTCTGGGGCGATCCGATTAATCGTATCGGGTACAAAACCGGTGTTATCATCGGCCTGCTGATTGCCGCGGCGGGGTTTATCATGTTTTACCCTGCGGCGATCATGATTTCGTATCCATTTTTTCTCATCGCGTTATTTATCGTAGGTTTGGGATTTGCGATGCTGCAAATTGCCGCCAACCCGTACATTACTATTTTAGGGCCGGAGCGAACCGCATCGAGCCGGTTGAATCTGTCGCAGGCGTTTAATTCCTTTGGCACCACGATCGGTCCGATTATCGCCGGTTTATTGATTTTCAAGGTCTTCAACGGCCCGGGTAGTCACGGTGCGCAGAGCGTGAAAATTCCGTATCTGTGTGTGGGGGGGGTATTTCTAGCATTGGCGGTTTGTTTCATGTTTGCCCAACTACCCAACTTTACCAACACGGAACATGTCACGCGTGGGGCGGGGGCGCTTAAGCATCCGCACACTGTACTGGGCATGCTGGCGATTTTCATGTACGTCGGCGGCGAGGTATCCGTAGGAAGTTCCATTATTAACTTTCTGAATTTGCCCAAGCTGGGGGGACTTAGCCATGAGGCAGCGTCGAAGTTTCTGGCGTTTTACTGGGGCGGGCTGATGATCGGTCGATTTATGGGGGCTTTTGCCCTGAGCGATATGCGCAGGAAATTACGCAATACCGTGGTGATATTACTTCCGGTAGTGGCCTTTGGCGTTATCTGGGTGCTTGCCGGCCGTGCTAACGCGTTGCATTACGGCGTGATGCTCCTGCTGATGCTGGTAGCATTTTTTCTTGGAGCCTCCAGTCCACAGCGGATGCTGGCACTTTTTAGTTTTATTATTATAGCTCTGCTGCTCACCGGCATGTTGTCCGCCGGGGCAGCGGCGATTTGGGCGATTTTAGGCATTGGTCTGTTTGATTCGGTGATGTGGTCCAACATATTCTCCCTGGCTATCGACGGATTAGGATCGTTGAAAAGTCAGGGTTCTTCACTTTTGGTTATGGCGATTCTCGGCGGAGCTTTGTTGCCGCCGCTGCAGGGAATCGTGGCGGACCACATCGGCATTCAATATTCATTTATGGTGCCTATGATATCGTATGTCTATATCGCATTTTATGGCTTGTACGGCTATCGCGCGGGGAAAAATCGGACCGATTCGCCTGAGGCAGCTTCCGGAGATTTGGCCGCCCAAATTGGGGGCATTTAAGGGGATGCCATATTGCGGGGGGCGACATTGAACAACTCCGGCGGCGATAAACTGGGACGCTTGTTTTTTCAGCGCGGCGCTGAGGTTGTTGCACCGGAACTCATTGGCTGCACGTTGGTACGCACGATCAACTCGGTGCGTTACGCCGCCCGCATTATCGAAACGGAAGCTTACGTCGGCCCGCATGATCTTGCCTCGCACGCTTCCAAGGGTCGAACAAAACGTACTGAAACTATGTTCGGGCCACCCGGCTACGCCTATGTTTATCTGATTTACGGCATGTATTACATGCTTAATATTGTCACCAGTCAGGAAGGTGATCCACAGGCGGCGCTGCTGCGCGGGGCGCTACCGCTTGATGGCTGGAAGGTGGATCTCTCGGGGCCGGGAAAGTTGGCACGCGCCTTTGGCGTAACGCTGGTCGACCGCGGAATGGATATGACCGGTGAAGATTTTTACATCATGAAAAGAACGGGTAGTAAGCCACGCATCATCAGCACTCCGCGCATCGGCGTAGATTATGCGGGCGAATGGAAACACGCCCCTTTGCGCTTCCTCGACGCGTCCTCAAGTGGAACCTTGCAAATTAACGGTACCTGACACCTTTTTTCGTAAAAGGTGTCAGGTACCTTTTAAGGGGGTGGGCGGATGGGGCGGCCGTCTACGGCGCAGATTGTGCCGCCGTAAAGGGCTGATGGTTCACGCTGTGATAGGGCCTGCAACAGGAGTGCTCCGTCGTCCGCGATACCGGCACCGGTACCGGAGAGAAGTTGGTCATCGGCGGAAATTGTTACGGAACGGCCGCGTAGATAATCGCGATCGGAGATTTCCCGATGCAGTGCCGGCCACTGTCTGCCAGTTAGAGCACCAATACATTCCTCAAGATTATGAAGCAGGGCGTTAGTGACTTTTATTTTGTCGACCGGCCTTCCAAGCTCGCGTGCCAGGGAGGTGGAATATTCGCTTAGTTCCGGGTTTGATATGGCGGGATCGGCATTGACATTCATTCCCACGCCGACCACCGCCACCGCGCGATGTCCCATGGTGATACTTTCCGATAGCACTCCGGCAATTTTTTTTCCGTTAAACAGCACGTCGTTGGGCCAGCGCAGATGCACAGGGGTGAAGGCAATATTCATATTGGGACGGCCGGGCAACCACGGAGAAGGAAACCATGGCCGCATAATCAATCGTGTTATAGCCAGGCCGGCTACCAAAGGGATATAGCGATGCATATACTGCGGGACATCGGGGAACACTGCGCTTAAATAGATCCCGCCGTGTGGGCTGATCCATGCGCGGCCATGCTGCCCGCGGCCCTGGGTCTGGCTTTCGGCAACATAAAATTGGCGGGGAAATCCCAATGGCTGGTCGGACAGTACCAACTGCTTGGCATGGGCCTTGGCTATATCCTGTGTGGATTCTACGGTGCCCAGGTAAGTCACTTCGCTGATGACACGCTGGCTCATTTTACAATCCAGTCGTTGAGCTGATTGCGGGCTTGCTCCGCGGCTTGAGCCGGGTGCGATAAATCACGGACATCAATGATAATTGGCCCGGTAAAGTCCTGATTCTTTAAAATGTTCACTACTTCCCGGCTCTCGGCTTGGCCGGAACCCAATGGTGTCATCTGAACATTTGAACCGTTGCGCAGGGCGTCGGTGCAGGTCCAAAGTGCTATACGCCCGGCTAACATCTCGGCGGCTTGTCGCGCTGAGCCGCCAGCCGCAACAACCCGTGCTGAATCCAAATTGGCCGCGAGAGACGGTGCATCCATGCTGGATAGGAGCTTTAGCAGCCAAGGGCTTTGACCGCAGGAAAGTGCCGCAACAACACCGGTACGATCTGCGTGCTCGGCCAGGCGTCGCAATATTTCCGCGACATCGCCCGAGAGCTTCTGATCATCTGCAGGCTCACCAATATAAACGGATATGACAGATACTTGCAGGCGATGGGCCAGTTCGCAGGCGGTCAGAGCGTCATCGAGTAGTTTCTGCGATGTGGCGGAATCAAATGCACCGGCCTTTCCCACACCGACGCGCAAAGCCCCCAGCACTAAGCCATGAGCTGAGAGGATTTGTTTGAAGTGCCGCTGGGCGGTTTGGCCGAAGGTTTTGGCATGAATCTCGGGGTGGCCGATCCCAATGGCCAGGCCGCCAAAGCCCCACTTCTGCGCGTTTTGCGCAGCGGTTCGCAAATCCATCCCCAGTGGCTCAACGGCTAACAGAGGTATCATGGGATTTAAAGGCTGACGTTTCATGTTGATCCTTGTATTGATTCCGCCGCTGACGTGCAGGGCAATGGCGTATAGGGTTGATCAAAGTTAATCGTTGGCGGCTTTTTCTTTCTCTTTTTTATGGGCGGCCCACGCCAACTGTACCAAAATTCCCAGACAACAAATACCGATGATAATTGCCCCAAGATTCGT
>JAJZCT010000058.1 GCA_021828925.1 Planctomycetota bacterium | reverse complement strand
AGGCAGGCTGTTTTTGCAACAACCGATGGCAAAGCCGCGCCCGACGCCCCGGATGCTGCACAAAAAAACCGCCTTGTCACATGGGCATTGCTATATATGATCTTGCCCTGCTTATTGAATGCAGATCGCGGCAGCAGCGGGTATAGTAGCTTTCCGGTAGTAACCTCGTAGCTGCGGGAAGATGCAGCCGGACTGCAACAGCGGAGTGAAAATATGCATCGCGTAACAATTTATATCAAACCCGATTGCCCGATCTGCGATACAGCCTGCAAGGCCATTGAATTATCCCTGCCGAAATCCGTTCCAGTGGTGATTGAAAAAATTGACATCACCGGGAACGCTGAACTGCTGGAAAAATATACCAAAGTTGTGCCGGTGGTGCTGGTGGACGGGCAGGAACGATTCCGCGGTCAGGTTGATCCCGATAAATTGGGGAGCTTATTTTATAATGAACCGGGCAATCGCCTGGCGGGAATAGAATAAGCAAACCTCCGAGCAGGAGACAGCTTCAATGAACCCGCACCACAGTATTTTCCTTCGCGTGCGCTACGTGGAGTGCGATCCAATGGGGTATCTGCACCATTCCAATTATCTGCCTTATTTTGAAATGGGCCGCACCGAATTATTACGCCAGATGGGTGTTACTTATCGCGACCTGGAAGATCGCGGATTTATTTTTGTCGTGGCCAGAATCAGTGTGAATTTCAAACGCCCCATCCGCTATGATGATCAACTGGAATTGGTTACCCGCATCCAGCGGCAAACCCGTGCCCGCATTGACCATGTATATGAACTCTACAACCAGCAGTCACGCCTGCTGCTGACCACCGCTGAAAGCACCATCGCCTGCGTGAATCGCAAGGGCGAACCGACCGCCATTCCCGATGATCTGGCCGCCCTGCCCACGGGATTAGATCAGACCATGCGGCACAGGAGCCTGTCCGAGTAATATGCTGCGCTGGGCCATTGATGATATTCGGTTGCGAGGGCAACGGTAGTAAAGGTACCGCAGGCGTCCCGCCTGCTTTTGTCGTTTTTCCGATGCAGGCAGGATGCCTGCGGTACAACGGATTCCATCGCCCTATTTGTCGCATTGAGAGGCGATCGGATCATAGCCGGGATTCCACGCCATGGCTGATAACGCAATAACCCACGATGTAATTATTCTGGGTGCCGGCGCTGCGGGCATGATGGCGGCAATTTCCTGCGGCGAAGAAGCTCTGGCCCGCGGACAAGCCATGCCCCAGATCGCCATTCTGGAAAAAAATCCGCAGCCGGGAATCAAAGTTTTGGTTTGCGGCGGCGGGCGTTGCAATTTGACCAATGCGGGCGATATTGATTTTCTCATCGCGCAGTTTGGCCGCAATGGACGATTTCTGACACCGGCTCTGCGCACGCTGGATAACACCGGTCTGCGTAACTGGTTTGCGCACCGGGGGGTAAGCACGCATGAGGAACATGACGGAAAAATATACCCCGATTCCAATAAAGCCAGTTCCGTAGTCAATGCCATGGTGGACCGCATGAGGGAGTCAGGCGTGCACATCCACGCTTCCTGCACCGCCCAGAGCGTCGCCTGGAATCAGTCAGCCCACCAATTCACGGTTACAACCAGCACGGGCGAAACTCTCATCAGCCGCTTTCTGCTGATTGCCGCTGGTGGGCAAAGCTACACCCGCATGGGCACCACCGGTGATGGATATGCTTTCGCCGAAGCTCTGGGCCACGGAATTATCACCCCCCGCCCGGCCATTGTGCCGCTGTTGTGCAAACAGGCTTGGATCAGCGAACTTAAGGGCCTGGCAGTAGAAGATGTAACCATACGTATTGAAGCACCCGGCCCGCTGCCGCGATTGGCCACGGGCAAACCACAACCCAGCACCAATGACATGATGTTCACGCACTTTGGGTTATCCGGACCGGCGGTGCTGAATATTTCTGAAATTGTCGCAGAGCTGCTGGAAAAATTTCCCGAAATTACATTACGCGTGGATTTTGTGCGCCGCATCAGCCATGAAGAACTGGGCCGGGTATTCAGACAATGGCACACCACGGAAGGCAGGAAACTGGTGCGATCCAAGCTCGCGGAACTGATCCCGCACCGCCTGGCGGATATGCTCTGCCACTTGGGTGAAATTGATGCGCAGCAGGTCTGTGCCAACCTGACGGGCCGACAGATGCAGGAACTCATTGAGCGGCTCAAAGCCACAGCCTTTACCATTTACGCCACGCGCGGCTTTAAGGAAGCCATGGTCACCGCCGGCGGCGTGCGCCTTGAGGAAATCAACCCCAACACCATGCAATCACGAATAAATCCTCAGCTATTTCTAGCCGGCGAAGTACTGGACCTCACCGGCCCCAGCGGCGGCTATAACCTGCAGCTGGCCTTTTCCACCGGCCACCTCGCGGGTATCCATATCGCCCGCCTGCTACACGCAAATGCTCAAAGTAATTTCTGACCACGCGCAAATGTTTACCACAGCGACAGCGTCGAGTTGAACGCGGAGATGCGATCCAATTGCCCGCCGTATTTTTCCCCGGCACGATCAGCACCGTGCGTGCCGCATTAGAACGCGGATAATTTCCCCGACAGCATTTCGCATCCAACCGTGACGTGTCTCATTAGCTCAATGCGGAAGCGTTGAGTTGGATGCGAAAATGCGCTTTGACTGCACGATGCACTTTGCCCCGTCGCGATTAGCGCAGCGTGCCGTGTTGGAATGCAAACGAATCGGGTAAATATTTCAGTGTTACACCGGGACTTGAAAGCCGAAACGCAATTCAATCGGCAGACGGAATTGAGTATGCGGATCAAGGAATTGGAAAAAAAATGGCGCTGACAGCTACGTCGTTGGGGCTTTCCTATCCCCAATACGGTTTACTTAAAGGACACCATAGTGCAGAAAACCTCTATATCGCCGCAGCGATTCTTCGATTTGAAGCGGAATCAAGGATGACGGGCATAAAAAGCCCTTAAGTAAACGGTATTGGGGTTAAGGCCGCCACGTCCTCGTTTACTGCCGGATACCCCGCCATTGTTCCCCCCCCCCACTAAATATCAATGAACGTGGTGCGCGGCCTTTAGCGCCACCGCCGCAAATATTATTGCCAAATATACAAACCACATCGCATATCCGGAAAGCGAGATGATTCCCAGCACCAGCCCGGTAGTGGCCAATCCACTTCCGTCACGGCTCTTAGCCCTTCGATTGCCGCGTATGGTGGCCGAGGCGAAGACCGTTGCCGAAATTGCGCTTGCCAAGCCCACCAGAAGAATACCCCAGAAAACGACAGCCATGTCATGCCCCACGCCGCCCGGTGTCACCCATCCGGAACGTTTGACAATAGATCCGTACCGGGCCTAATATTGCGTTCAAGGCGAACAGTGAAGCGGATGCCTGGCAATGGTCAATTGAGTTGGCGGTTGTTTGGGGGCATCCTACACTTGAATTTTGTAATAATGTGCGTAAAAACAATCCTAGGATTCATCAATGACCGAGCAGGAAATTGAACAAACGCTGATCGAAAAACTTAAGGATCTCAAATACACCCACCGCACGGACATTCATGACCGTGCTACGCTCGAGCAGAATTTCCGCCAGCGCTTCGAGGCGCTCAATCGCGTTCACCTCACCGATACCGAGTTTGCTCGAATTCTGGAGCAAATCGTCACCCCAGACGTCTTCACTGCCGCCGGGTGTCTGCGCGAGATCAGCAGTTTCGAGCGCGAAGACGGCACGCCCCTCCACTACACCTTGGTCAACACGAAGGCTTGGTGCAAGAACAGCTTTGAGGTTGTCAACCAGCTCCGCATCAACACAGACAACAGCCACCACCGTTATGACGTGATCCTACTCATTAACGGCGTGCCCGTGGTGCAGATCGAATTGAAAAACCTCGCCGTAAGCCCGCACCGCGCTATGCAGCAGGTCGTCGAGTACAAAAACGACCCCGGCAACGGATATACCAAAACTCTGCTCTGCTTTCTGCAACTGTTCATTGTCAGCAACCGCAGCGATACCTGGTACTTCGCCAACAACAACGGCCGCCACTTCAGCTTCAACGCCGACGAGCGATTCCTGCCGGTCTACCAGTTCGCGGGCGAGGACAACAAGAAGATCACCAACCTGGGCAGCTTTGCCGAGAAGTTCCTCGCCAAATGCACGCTGGGCGAGATGGTAAGCCGCTACATGGTGCTGGTGGCCAGTGAGCAGAAACTGATGGTAATGCGGCCGTATCAAATTTACGCTGTCAAGGCGATTGTGGACTGCATCCATCGGAATTGCGGCAACGGCTATATCTGGCATACCACTGGCAGCGGTAAGACACTCACCTCGTTCAAGGCCTCCACCCTGCTCAAGGACAATCCTGATGTCCATAAATGCCTGTTCGTTGTGGACCGCAAGGACCTTGACCGACAGACACGCGAGGAATTCAATAAATTCCAGGAGGGCTGCGTCGAGGAAAACACCAATACCGAAACCTTGGTGCGGCGATTACTCTCCAATGATTATGCCGACAAGGTAATCGTCACCACCATCCAGAAGCTCGGCCGGGCGCTGGGAGGAGACAACAATCGCGAGTACCTGCACCGGCTCAAACCGTTGCAGCGGCACCGGATGGTCTTCATATTCGACGAATGCCACCGCTCGCAATTCGGCGATAACCACAAAGCCATCAGGGAGTTCTTCCCCAACGCCCAGTTGTTCGGCTTCACTGGCACACCTATTTTCGAGCAAAACGCCAACTATCAGAAGATCGAAGGCCAGCAAGCGTCCTACAAAACCACGCGAGACATCTTCCAGCAGGAACTGCATGCCTACACCATTACCCACGCCATCGAAGACAACAACGTCCTGCGCTTTCACGTGGATTACTACAGGCCCGAGGGTGACAAGCCGCCAAGCCCGGGCGAAGCCTTGGCTAAGAGAGCTATTGCTGAAGCGATTCTGAGCAAGCACGATCCCGCTACGAATGGACGTAAGTTCAACGCGCTGCTGGCCACCGCCTCGATCAATGACGCGATTGAATATCACGCCCTGTTTAACGCCCTGCAAGCGGAGAAACAGGCGGAAAACGGCGACTTCCAGCCGCTGAACATTGCCTGCGTCTTCTCCCCGCCCGCCGAGGGCAACAAGGACGTTCAGCAGATTCAGGAAGACCTGCCGCAGGAAAGGGCCGACAACGAACAGCAGCCGGAAAAAAAGAAAGAAGCCCTCGCAGCCATCATCACCGACTACAATGCACAGTTCGGCACCAACCACAGCATCAACGAATTCGACCCCTACCATCAGGACGTACAAAAGCGCATCAAAGATCAGCAATACCCGAACGCCGACCTTCCTCACGCTCAAAAGATCGACATCACCATCGTAGTGGACATGCTGCTCACCGGCTTCGACTCCAAATATCTCAACACCCTCTACGTGGATAAGAACCTCAAGTACCACGGGTTGATTCAGGCGTTCTCCCGCACCAACCGCGTGCTCAACGACACCAAGCCCTACGGCAACATCCTCGAATTCCGCCAGCAGCAGGAGGCGGTGGATACCGCCATCGGCCTTTTTTCCGGCCAGGACAGCAAGCCCGCCAAGGAAATCTGGCTAGTGGACAAGGCACCGGTGGTCATCGACAAGCTGCAAACCGCCGTGCAGAAACTGGGCGAGTTCATGCGGTCGCAGGGGCTGGACAACAAACCGGAAGATGTGCCCAACCTGAAGGGTGACGCGGCACGCAGCCAGTTCATCAATCTGTTCAAGGAAGTGCAGCGCCTGAAAACCCAGCTCGATCAATACACCGACCTGACCGACGACAACCGGCAAGCCATCGAGCAAACCGTGCCCGGAGAAAAGTTGCAGGGCTTCAGGGGTGCCTATCTGGAGACCGCCCAGCGATTGAAGGAGCAGCAGGATAAAAGCGGCGAGCAAGCCGATCCGGAAGTGCAGAAGCTTGACTTCGAGCTCGTACTCTTTGCCTCCGCCCTCATCGACTACGACTACATTATGGCCCTCATTGCCCGCTACACAAGCCAAGCGCCGGGCAAGCAGAAGATGAGTCGCGAGGAGCTGGTTGGCCTCATCCAATCCGACGCCAAATTCATGGACGAGCGGCATGACATCGTAGCGTACATCGACACGTTGGAGACCGGCAAGCCCCTGGATGAGAGGGCCGTACGTGATGGGTTTGAACGCTTTAAGGCGGAGAAACACGCTCGCGAACTCTCCGCCGTCGCCGAAAAGCACGGGCTGGGGGCTCACGCCCTGCAAAGTTTTGTGGATGAGATCCTGCGCCGGATGATCTTCGACGGTGAGCAATTGAGCAGCCTGTTCGCCCCCTTAGCTCTCGGCTGGAAGGCACGCACGCAAAAAGAACTGGCGCTGATGGACGAATTGATTCCGCTGCTGCACAAACTCACCCACGGGCGAGAGATTTCAGGGTTGGGTGCGTATGAGCAATAAGGTGAAAGAGAAAACGGTGAGACCGGCGGCAAAACCCGCGCTGGTGCCAAAACTGCGTTTTCCCCAGTTTCGGGATGCGGGCGGATGGGATAACAAGCCGATGGATCAGCTGTATTCCTTCAAGGGCACTAACTCTCTTTCAAGAGACAAGCTCGACTACACAGGCGGCTCGGTAAAGAATATTCATTACGGGGATATCCACACAAAATTTTCTCAACTATTTGATATTCGCGGTGAGGACGTACCTTTTATCATTCCTGCGGAATCCATCGAAAAGGCCAACGCGGACGATTACTGCGTCGAAACCGACGTGGTCTTTGCGGATGCGTCCGAAGACCTCGAAGATATTGGCAAATGTATTGAGTTAGTTGAGCTAAACGGCCAACGATTGCTTTCTGGGTCGCATACAATTCTTGCTCGCCAAAAACACAACAACCTTGCGGTCGGATTTGGTGGTCACTTGTTCCACGCAACCAGGATTCGGGCTCAGATCAAGAAGGAAGCGCAGGGAGCAAAGGTTTTTGGAATATCACCCAGCAGGCTGTCAAGGATCGAAATCTGTTATCCGTCGGACAAAAAAGAACAAAAAAAAATCGCCGACTGCCTTTCTTCCCTCGACGAGCTGATCACACTGGAAGCCCGAAAGCGCGACACGCTCAAGGCCCATAAAAAAGGACTGATGCAGCAGCTTTTCCCCGCAGAAGGCGAAACCGTGCCCAAACTGCGCTTTCCCGAATTTCGGGATGCGGGGGAGTGGATACTGAAGACGATAAGTAGTGTTTGTAAAACCTATAGCGGAGGAACACCAGCCACAACGCAAAAAGATTTTTATGGCGGTGATATACCGTTCATTAGGTCTGCGGAAATTGACAAAGAAAATACAGAGTTGTTTTTAACCCCAGAGGGGCTTTCCAACTCTGCCGCAAAAATTGTTTCAAAGGGAGATGTGCTTGTTGCGTTGTATGGTGCCAATAGCGGAGATGTCGCACTGGCTAGAATTGACGGCGCGATTAATCAAGCAATTCTCTGTTTGAAATCCGAGAATAGCAACGCTTTTATATATCAGTACCTTTTTCATATAAAAAACTGGCTTATCTCGACCTATATTCAGGGGGGACAAGGCAATCTTTCTGGCGAAATAGTCAAGTCCATTGAGCTTGGCTTTCCTAAACCCGAAGAACAGCAAAGAATCGCGGACTGCCTCTCCTCCCTCGACGATTTGATCACACTGGAAGCCCAAAAGCTCGACACGCTCAGGGCCCTCAAGAAAGGGCTGATGCAGCAGCTTTTCCCGGCGCTTGACGAGGTGCAGGGATGAGCAGCACTCGCTCGGTGTATACATACCGCTCCGTTCGGAAGGTCGCTCAAAGATTACGAGACGACTTAAACGGCGGGGGAAAGAGTTTTGTGCTGCTTTATGCTTTCAACGGTACCGGCAAGACACATCTTTCCATGGACTTCAAGGACGCGGGCAAGCGAAAGAACAAGGGCCCGGACACACTTTATTTCAATGCCTTCACCGAAGACCTTTTTTATTGGGACAACGACCTCAAGAACGACAGCCAACGGGTATTACGGGTTAACTCAACATCGCGATTCCTCTCTGGCATCAAGGAGTTGGCTCTGGAAAAAAGTATCCAGTCCTACCTTGGGCGGTATGCCGCCTTCGGCTTTGATATCGACTACACGGAATGGAGTATCGCATTTAGGAACGGCGATGCGGGAAATATCAAGGTATCCCGTGGTGAGGAGAACATTTTTATTTGGTGCCTCTTCATGGCGATATCCGAGCGCGTGATCGACGGACTCCCATCCTATTCTTGGGTCAAATACTTTTATATCGACGACCCCGTCTCGTCGCTCGATGACAATAACGCCATCGCCGTGGCCAGCGATCTGGCGACGCTGCTGCGAAGAGGCAAGGGCCGCGTCAAGGTAGTCATTTCGTCCCACCATTCCCTCTTTTTCAATGTCGTCTGCAACGAGCTTAAAAAAGAGCCCCACAGGAAGTATTTTCTGCACCGTCCGAACCTGGGCAACGAATACGCGCTGCGCACGACGGACGATACGCCGTTTTTTCATCATGTCGCCATGCTGCGCGAATTACAGCAGGCGGCGGATTCCGGCACTCTCTACACCTACCACTTCAATATGCTTCGCAGCATTCTTGAGAAGACGGCAGTCTTCTTCGGCCATGACGATTTCTCCGCCTGCATTCATGGATTGGACGATGAAATTCTCTACGCGCGTGCGCTTAATCTTTTAAGCCACGGGAAATACGCTATTTACGAACCCCGAGCGATGGTGGAAGACACGAAGCGGCTCTTTCGCCAAATCCTGGGGGCATTTTTGAGCCGGTATCGGTTCGCGCTGCCCGACCTACCGGCAGAATCAACCACGCCAGCGGGAGGTACTTCATGACCGAACAAGACCAGAAACGACTGGGCGATACCCTTTGGGAAATTGCCGACCAGCTGCGCGGGGCGATGAACGCGGACGATTTCCGCGATTACATGCTCTCCTTCCTTTTCCTGCGCTACCTGTCAGACAATTACGAGGCGGCGGCACAAAAAGAGCTGGGGCGCGACTACCCCAAACTGCGGGAAAGCGACCGCCGCACGCCCTTGGCCGTGTGGTATGCGCAGAACGCGGGCGATACTGGGGAGTTTGAAAAACAGATGCGCCGCAAATCGCACTACGTCATCAAGCCCGAATACCTCTGGGGCAGCATCGCGGAGATGGCCCGCACGCAGAACACTGAACTGCTACGTACCCTGCAAGGGGGATTTAAGTACATCGAGAACGAATCCTTCGCCAGCACCTTTGGCGGGTTATTCTCCGAGATCAACCTGAGCTCGGAAAAACTTGGCAAGGCCTACGTACCCCGCAACGCCAAGCTCTGCGATATTATCAAGGCCATCGCCGATGGCTTGGCGCACTTCTCCACTGACAGGGACACGCTGGGCGATGCGTATGAGTACCTGATCGGCCAGTTTGCCGCCGGCTCCGGCAAGAAGGCCGGCGAGTTCTACACGCCCCAGCAGATCTCCGCCATTTTGTCGGGCATTGTCACGCTGGATAGCCAGGATCCCCGCACCGGCAAAAAGAAGCAACTGGAAAGCGTGCTCGACTTCGCATGTGGCTCGGGGTCCTTGCTGCTCAACGTGCGCCACCGGATGGGGCCGCGGGGCATCGGGAAGGTTTTTGGGCAGGAGAAAAACATAACGACGTACAACCTGGCGCGCATGAATATGCTGCTGCATGGGGTGAAAGATACCGAGTTCGAGGTATATCATGGTGACACCCTTACTAACGATTGGGATTGGTTGCGCGAGATGAACCCGGCCAAGATGCCGAAGTTCGATGCGGTAGTTGCCAATCCGCCCTTCAGTTACCGCTGGGACCCAAATGAAGCACTGGGCGAGGATATGCGATTCAAGAACTATGGCCTTGCGCCAAAATCCGCAGCCGACTTCGCCTTTCTGCTGCATGGCTTTCATTATCTCAAGCCCGAGGGGGTGATGGCAATCATCCTTCCCCACGGCGTGCTGTTCCGCGGTGGTGCGGAAGAACGCATACGCTCCAAACTGCTCAAGGACGGCAATATCGACACGGTGATCGGCCTCCCCGCTAATCTGTTTTTCTCCACCGGAATACCAGTCTGCATCCTGGTGCTGAAAAAGTGCAAAAAACCCGACGACGTTTTGTTCATCAATGCCACCGAACATTTCGCGAAAGGCAAGCGGCAAAATTGCCTGAAGGACGAGCACATAAAGAAAATCATCGACACCTACCAGTTTCGCAAGGAGGAACAGCGCTACGCGCGCCGCGTTCCCATGGACGAGATCAAAAACAACGGCTACAACCTGAATATCTCCCGCTACATCAGCACGGCGCGGGCAGAAGAAGAAATTGATTTACAGGCCGTCAACGACGAGTTGGTAACATTGGCGCAGAACATCAAGAAGGCAAGGGACAAACATAATGCTTTCCTTAAGGAACTGGGCTTGCCACCCCTACCGTGACCCACCAAGCGGCTCAACGCCCCGGGTAACAGGAACGCTGTGCTTTGCGTCAACCAGAAACAGAGTGTCCGCACTGGTGCCTGAGGATGGGCTTATGGAACTCTTAATAATTTTGTTTTTTTGGGGGGGGCAAATTGCAATCCGGAGCTTAGCCGCCAAAAGCGATAAATAGCAAAGCCTGCCGTGATTTTTCGATTTCCACAGGCAAATCCGGAATCAACCGGCACCGTTGCTCGGACAGGCTCCTG
>JAJZCT010000057.1 GCA_021828925.1 Planctomycetota bacterium | reverse complement strand
GCTTCTTGAGGACGTCCTTGTCCATGCTAAAACTCCTTATAAAAGAACTGATCCCTATTCTACCAGATACCCGTGCCAAAAAATATGGCCACACCCTTTGGCGGACATGGTTTTTGGGTCAGTTGACAACATTTCAGGATTTGGTAATATCCTTGGTCTGGCCTGACGGGGGCGACTTCGTTGGGTGGGTGCGGCGCTGCACGTAAGTACGGCGTTGCAGGTAATGTTTTAGACGGATTGGATAAACAGGACATGGTAACGGCTCCGCATCACGAACGTATTCGCATCCGGCTGGAAGCCTACGATCATCGGGCGCTGGATGTATCGGCCAAGGAAATTGTCGATCATGCCAAGCGCACGTCGGCCAAGGTTCTGGGGCCTATTCCCATTCCCACTCGAGTGGAACGTTTTACTGTTCTGCGCTCGCCGCACATTGATAAAAAGAGCCGGGAACAGTTTGAAATCCGCACTCATAAGCGGATTATAGATATTCTCGAACCCACGCCGCGGACAATTGAGGCGCTCAATCGCCTGGTGGTTCCGGCGGGTGTGTTCGTGAAAATAAAGGCGTAAGTGGGGCGTTGTTGTCCCCTTACGAGGCATGAACGGTTGGTTTTCCGCTGCTGGGAGCCACCTGTGTGATCCCGGGCGGGTCGCAAAAAGATCTCGGCTGCTTATGTGGTCGAATCTTGCAGATCCCGCCTCGATCAAGCCGACTAGATGAAGCTTGGCCCAATGCGGGCTTCATGCGGTCGGACGGGATATCCGGGAGAACCTGACACCGCAAACGCTTGCGGAAACGGGTTCCCAAACGAGCCCCACAACGGTAGAGGTATGCCATGAGCGAAAATGGTAATGGAAATCTATTGGCCGCAATTCTTGGCCGCAAAGTCGGCATGACCCGCATCTACGATTCGGCCGGGACGGTGGTTCCGGTAACGGTGGTACAGGCCGGGCCGTGCGTGGTTACCCAGGTAAAAACCGAGGACGGAAAGGACGGCTACAATGCCGTTCAACTGGGCTTTGAAGATATCAAAGAGCGGCGGAGCACCAAGCCCCTGGTGGGTCATTGCCGGAAGACCGGTCAGACCTCTCCGAAGCGGTTTTTTCGGGAAATTCGACTGCAAGTCAAGCCGACGGTGGTGGCCGGTGCCACGGTGGATGTGTCGATTTTTGACGCCATCAAATGGGTGGATGTGGTGGGCACCAGCAAGGGTAAGGGCTTTCAGGGGGTGATGAAGCGGTGGAACTTCGGCGGGCAGCCGGGGTCGCACGGCACGGAACGCAAACATCGTTCGCCGGGGTCCATCGGCGGTGGTCAGGGTACCCGTGGTCATGGCCGGGGCATTAAAAAGGGTAAGAAAATGGCCGGCCATCTGGGGGTGGAACAGGTGACCACGCGCAATTTGGCATTGGTAGGCGTGGATAAGGAAAAGCACTTGTTGTTGATTCGCGGTACGGTTCCGGGAGCCAACGGCGGGGTGGTGTTTGTGAAGCAGGCCAAGACGGTGCTGCCGGTGGCCGCGGAGGTCAAGACGTAAAGCCCGGCAGCCAATATGGAGCCGGACGTAATGCAGGAAAAGATCGCCCGCGAGAAGCGGGTGAAACCTTGGAAAGTAATTTATGATTGAAATACCGATATACAGTCAAAAAGGTGAGCAGGTGGGGAATTTCTCCGTTGATGAAACCCTGCTTGGCGGCACCGTTCGCCCGGCGCTGCTCAAACAGGCAGCGGTGATGTACCACGCCAACAAGCGCCAGGGCACCGTGCAGACCAAAGGGCGGGGCGATGTGGAAGGTTCCACGAAAAAGCTCTACGCCCAGAAGCACACGGGCAACGCCCGGCGCGGTAATATCCGCACCAACGTGATGAAGGGCGGCGGCATGGCGTTTGCCAAACGCCCGCGGGACTTCCGCCAGGATATGCCCGCCAAGCAACGTCGCCTTGCCCGTAACAACGCCATTCTCGCGAAAATTCAAAGCAGCAGTCTTAAATTACTCGATAGTTTTACCCTTGCAGCCCCGAAAACCAAAGAAATGGCGGGGGTGCTCAAAGCCCTCAAGCTGGATCGCAGCGTGCTGATTGCCACGGATGCGCTGGACCGCAACTTATTTTTATCCGCGCGCAACATTGAACATGCCAAGATCAAGCCGGCCGCGGAAATCAACGCTTTTGACATTCTTGGCTCGCGCACGCTGCTGATGACCAAAGCGGCGCTGGAAGGCGTGCTGAAAACGGCTAAGCCATCCCGGCCGCGGACCGAAACATAAGGAAAGATGAACGTGGATGATCGCGGCGGTAAGCCGCGTGAAAATCAGGACTAACGAACATGGATCTGGATAAAACACAAATCATCAAACGGCCGCTGGTATCCGAGAAAAGTGTATTTCTGGGTACCAACCGCAATTCGTACAGCTTTGAAGTGGATTTTCGCGCCCACAAGCCGGAAATAAAAAAAGCCATTGAAGAACTGTATCACGTCCGGGTCAACGAGGTTCGCACCATTGTGGTGCCGGGCAAGCCGCTGCGGACCAAGACGGGCCACAAGACGACCTCGCCGTGGAAAAAGGCGGTGGTGCAGGTGCATGCGGATGACAAGATTGAAGTGTATTAAGGCGTAGCGAAAAAGCGAGCGAAACATGGGCATTAAACAATACAATCCAACATCGGCTGGGCGGCGGTTCAGTTCGGTCAATGCGTTTTCAGAAATAACGCGCCAGGAACCGGAAAAATCGCTGACGTCGCCGAAGAAGAAAACCGGCGGGCGCAATCACACGGGCTGGATTACGTGCCGGCATATTGGCGGCGGCCACAAGCAACTGTACCGCAAGGTGGATTTCCGCCGTAACAAAGACGGCATCAAGGCCACGGTGGATTCCATTGAGTATGATCCAAACCGGTCCT
The DNA here is from genome assembly GCA_021828925.1 of Planctomycetota bacterium. The sequence goes on along the minus strand of JAJZCT010000057.1, from coordinate 7,878 downwards.
GCTTCATCGCCCTGCTCAAGTATGAAGATGGTGAAAAACGCTATATTCTGGCCCCCAATACGCTGCAGGTTGGCACGGTGGTGGAGAGCGGGTCTCATCCGGACATTGAAAAAACCATTGGCAATGCGATGCCGCTGGACATTATTCCGGTGGGCATGGAGATACACAACATTGAATCCAACCCCGGGCAGGGGGGGAAAATTGTACGCAGCGCCGGAGCCGCGGCCCGGTTAATTGGTAGAGATGCGGGTTATGCGACCATTCAGTTGCCATCGGGCGAAGTCCGGCAGATCAATTGCAAGTGCCGGGCCACGATCGGTCAAATAGGCAATACGGACTGGATCAACATTCGCTGGGGCAAGGCTGGGCGGATGCGGCATCGTGGTATTCGGCCAACCGTGCGCGGCGTGGCCCAGAACCCGGTGAGCCATCCACTGGGCGGCGGCGAAGGCCGGTCCGGCGGCGGTCGGCACCCGGTGAGCAAATGGGGTGTTTCGGCCAAGGGCGGTAAAACCCGGAATCCGCGGAAAAACACCTCCAGCAAAATCATCCGTCGGCGCATGACGGTGCGGTATGGAGAATCGGTCCTGCGGCGGCGGTAATACCGCGGCGGGGAAGGGGTGAGGGCATTGGGTTTGGCCGGTCTGAAGACCGGTGGTATGGAACAAGGGTGTCTTGCTGTCAAGCACCATGTAAAAGCCGAGGTTGGCATGAGTCGTAGTTCAAAAAAAGGGCCGTTCGTGGCGTATCACCTCCTGGAAAAGGTGAACAAGCTTAACGAGCAGCGGTCGAAAGATCCCATTAAAACCTGGTCGCGGGCCAGCACGATTGTGCCGGATTTTGTCGGCCATACGTTTATGGTCCACAACGGCAAACTGCATGTGCGGGTATTTGTTACCGAAGACATGGTGGGACATAAACTCGGGGAATTCGCGCCGACCCGCGTGTTTAAAGGACACACCATGGCCAAGAAGGAAGAAGAATAAATGGCGCAGTGCCGCCGGCGGTGAATGGTTATCCGGCCGGTGCCGCCATCAGACGCTGATAGTCAAAAAGAGGTCACTATGGCATATATTTCAACATGGCGATTCGCTAAAATATCCCCGCGAAAAGCCCGGCTGCTCACGGATTTAATCTGCGGCAAGAGCGTGGCGGAAGCGATGGATCTGCTGAAGTTTTCCAAGAAGCGTGGAGCTGTGATGGTGGGCAAGGTGCTCAAAAGCGCTGTCGCCAATGCCGATGAAAAAGAAGCGGATGTGGAAGATCTGTACGTGGCCGGGTCATTTTGTAATGCCGGGCCGATTGTGAAGCGTATGCAGCCGAAGGACCGGGGTAAAAGCTACGCCATTTTGAAGCGCACGTGCCACATTACGGTGACCGTGGATGAAGGAGCCGAGCGCCGCTCCGCGGCCAAAAAAGCGTTGAAAGCCGGGCGCCAGGCCCGGGGCAACGCCCGGAAGAATGCACCGGCCGCGGCGGCCGTGGCCACCGAGCCTGCGGCGAAGGCGTCTACTGACAAGGCGGATGTGTAAAACGGGTTTGTGCCGACGGGTGTCGAATTAAAACCCCATAAGGTATAGAGGATAACATGGGCCAAAAAGTTAATCCCACAAGTTTTCGCACCGGCATCACGGAAGGCTGGGTCAGCCGCTGGATGGCTCCCAAAAAGCTGTTCGGTGAATTACTGGTCGAGGACGAAAAAATTCGTGCGTTCATCGACAACAAGCTCAATCGCAAGCCGCCGTATGCCGCGGTGGCGCGGGTGGAAATCGAGCGTACCCGTGAAGAACTCAAGGTGGTGATTCACACCGCCCGGCCCGGCGTGGTGATTGGCCCCAAGGGTGCTGAGGTGGACAAGCTCAAAGAAGATCTGGAAAACCTGACGGGTCGCAAAGTGAAGGTGGAGATCGCGGAAATTGGCAACCCGGACCTGGACGGCCGGCTGGTTGCAGAGGGTATTGCCGAGCAGCTTAAAAAGCGTGGCTCGTTCCGGCGGGTGATGAAGCAAAAGGCGGAAGCGTCCATGACCGCCGGAGCCAAGGGGATCAAAATTCAGATCGCCGGGCGCATTGGCGGAGCGGAAATCGCCCGCACCGAAAAACAGATTGTGGGCAGCATTCCGCTGCATACGCTCCAGGCGAATATCTCGTATGGCCTGGTCCATTGTGAAACGCCGTATGGCGTGATCGGGATCAAGGTCTGGGTGTACCGCGGAATGTACGCCGATTTGGATGCGGCCGCCGAGGCGGCCGGTGCGAGGCAGGCCCTGCGGCGCCCCCGTCGGCGGTGATGGAAAAGAAAGAAACTTCCGGCGGCGAATGCGGCCGGATGCAGACGGAAATTGGAGAATAAACCATGGCAATGATGCCGGCTCGAGTCAAATGGCGCAAACAGCAGCGCGGAATCATCAAAGGCAATGCGACGCGCGGCAACCGCGTGACCCTGGGCGAATATGCGCTGCAGTCGCTGGAGCCCGGTCGCATTACGGGGCGGCAGATTGAGGCCGGCCGCATGGCGTGCAGCCATTATCTGGCCCGCGAAGGCCGGGTGTATATCCGGATATTTCCGCACAAGAGTTTTTCCGCCAAGCCGCTGGAAACCCGTATGGGTACCGGCAAGGGCGAGCCGGAATACTGGGCCGCAGAAGTGAAGCCTGGGACGATTCTATTTGAAATCGCCGGAGTGGATGAGATGGTGGCCAAGCGGGCGTTTTCCCGCGTGGCGTGCAAAATGCCGGTGCGTTGCCGGTTTGTGCACCGGCGGCATACGATGTGACATCCCGCCCCGGCCGCTGCGGCGAGTCCGGGTGCCTGGTAACGATGACAAAGGGAATTTATGAGTTTAAAAGACATTGCCAAGCTCGATGATGAAGAGCTTAAAAAACGCGAACAGGAGCTGCGCCGGCATCTGTATGATTTGCGGGTGCAGGTGGCCACCGACAAAGTCAAGGATTTGTCGCAGTTCGGCAAGGATAAAAAAGATATTGCCCGCGTGCTTACGCTGCTGCGCCAGCGAACCCAATCCAAGGCCGGCGCGCAGAGCAAGAGTTGAATGTTTAATCGGATGATACAGCAGGAACGTTTATGACCAGTGCAACCAGCAATACCCAGGAAACCCGCAAGCTACGTCCGAGGATTATTGGCGTGGTGACCAGCGACAAGGTGTCCAAGACCCGCAAGGTGGTCTTTGAATATCTCGCCCGGCATGCCAAGTACAATAAATATGTGAAGCGCCAGACGGTGCTGCATGTGCATGACGAAAAAAATGAAAGCCACCTTGGCGATCACGTGGAAGTCATGCAGTGCCGGCCGATCAGCAAAATGAAATCGTACCGGCTGGTGCGGATTGTCAGCCGGGGTCCGCAACTGGATATGTCGGCGATTCAGGGCGAGGCGTCACAGATGTTTGAACGCAAGAAAGCCCAGGCGGTGGAGCCGTCGGCTGCCGGTGCAGAACAAAGCCAGTGATCGGCGGTCGTGGAACAGGGAACCGGCGCTGTACGATAAGCCGGTTGGTAATGCAGGATTTTAGAAGGCTTCGGGTGCGACGATGATACAACAACAGACCAGACTCGATGTGGCCGACAACACCGGTGCACGCCAGGTGATGTGCATCAAGGTGCTTGGTGGATCGACCGCGCGAGGCAAGTTTACCCGGCGCACGGCCAATATCGGAGATCTCATTGTGGTGGCGGTGAAAAAGGCCATGCCCAATGGCGACGTGAAACAGGGTGAAGTGGCCAAGGCCGTCATCGTGCGGACCAGCCAGCCGATTCGCCGGCCGGACGGCAGTTATGTCCGCTTTGACCGCAATGCGGCGGTGCTGGTGGATAACGATTCCAATCCGCGCGGCACGCGTATTTTTGGAGCGGTGGCCCGCGAACTTCGCGATAAAAATTTCATGAAAATAGTCTCTCTGGCCAGTGAAGTGGTTTGAGTACAAAGGCCCCGCCCTGCCGGGGAAAAAGAGGTATTAAAAATGGCTGCACGAATCAAAAAAGATGACCTGGTGTATATCCGTTCGGGTAATTCCCGTGGAAAAACGGGTAAGGTTCTCCAGGTATTTCCGGAAAGCCAGCGCGTGATTGTGGAAGGGATGAATATGGTATGGAAGCATATTCGCCCCACCGAGAAAAACCGCAAGGGTGGACGCATTCAAAAGCCCGCCTCCATGCACATCAGCAAGGTTCAGCCGGTGGATCCGAGCACCGGCAAGGGCACGCGGGTGAAGTTTACTGTGGAAAACGGTGTGAAGCACCGCGTGGCCGTGAAAAGCAACACCGATCTGGGTGTAGTTTCGCGTGTTGGATAGGAACAATGAAGGTCTCCGCCGCCGTCGCCGGCCAAGGCGTATCGTGGCGCTGAAAAGGTGAAATGAACATGGCCAAAGAGGAAAAAGAAAAGAAAGCCAAGGCGATCAGGACGCCCGAGGAGATCGAAGCTCAAAAAGCGGCCAAGGCCGCCAAACAGGCTGAACATGCCGCCGCCGCCAAGTCTCAAAGGGCGGGGGCGGGCGAGGGGCGCACCGGCGGCAAGGAAGCGGACGACGAAAAAACGCCGGCGCAACCTTTCCCGGAAGGTTATGTTCCGCGGCTTTATCGGCGTTATCAGAACGAAATTCTGCCGGCCCTGATGACCGAGCTGAAAATACAAAATCGCCTGGCCGCGCCACGGATCACCAAGGTGGTGGTGAGCATGGGGCTGGGCAAGGCGATTACCGAAAAGCCGCGGCTGGAAGCGGCTGTGAAGGAATTAACCGCCATCACCGGCCAAAAGGCGGTGGTGTGCCAGGCCCGCAAAAGCGTATCGAACTTCAAACTGCGGGAAGGTATGGAAATTGGCGCCAAGGTAACGCTTCGCGGGGCCCGGATGTGGGAATTCCTGGATCGCTTGATCACCCTGGCCATTCCCCGGGTGAAGGATTTCCGCGGCCTTTCGCCCAAAGCCTTTGATGGTCGCGGCAATTACAACCTGGGCCTGTCGGAACAAACGGTGTTTCCGGAAGTGCATGGCGATGCCGCCAACTACCACCAGGGCATGGGCATTACGATTGTTACCACCGCCGGAAATGATGATTTTGGCCGGGTGCTGCTGACGCATATGGGCATGCCGTTTCGCCGGGATGAACCGTCGCCGGCCCGCAAGGCCGGTTGATGAACGCTGCTGATGAAAGAACCCTCTTGATTTAGGATGGATTAAGACAATGGCAACAACCGCATGGAAAAATCGCTACAAGAACCGTCTGGAACTGGTGGCCAAATATGCCGAGCAGCGCCGGACGTTGAAAAAGGAACGTAACTACGTGGCCCTGGCGAAATTGCCGCGGGATTCCAGCGCCACCCGCATAGCCCGACGCTGTGAACTCACGGGGCGCCGGCGCGGGTATTACCGCAAGTTTAAGATTTCGCGGATCATGCTGCGTCAACTGGCGGCGGAAGGTAAAATTCCAGGTTTGCGAAAGGCTTCCTGGTAAGTGAGAATTCAGGCCTAGGGCCAAACAACAGGATACTGCTAAAGAGGAACCCATGAGCGACACAATTGCCGATATGCTGACCCGATTGCGGAATGCTTCCGCAGCCAAGCATAAAACTGTGGATGTAAAAAATTCCCGGATATGCGAAGGAATCGCGCGCGTACTTAAGGAAGAAGGCTACATTCACGATTTTTCGATTCTGGAAGATGGTACGCACCAGGGGCTGATTCGGCTGACGATTCGGTACAGCCCCGGCGGCGAGGCCATCATTCGGGAAATCAGCCGGGTCAGCAAGCCGGGGTGCCGGGTGTATAGAGGCGTGGGCGAGTTTCCGCGGGTTATTAACGGCATGGGCATTTCGGTGTTGTCCACCAGCCGCGGTGTGTTAAGTGACCGGCAGGCGCGGGAACAGAATATTGGTGGAGAGCTTCTGGCCACGGTAAGCTAAGCCGGGGTGTCCCGGAGCACGGGTCGTTCATCCGCGGGTACAAGCGGATGGTGTAATGAAATCAGCGGCGAGAAATAATCGTTGCCGCGCTGGTGCGGGCGAAAGGCCCGGCCAAAACAGGAATTGAGGTTGTCATGAGCCGAATTGGGAAAAAACCGGTCGCCGTTCCGGCCAACGTCAAGGTGGCTGTGCAGGGTCGCCGCATTCAGGTGGAAGGCCCCAAAGGCAAGCTGTCGCTGGAGCATCATCCCAACGTGAAGGTCAACTATGCCGCGCAGGGACAGGGTGGCAGCGTGATAGTGGAGCGCGTGGATGACGAAAAAATCAGCCGCAGCGTGCATGGCCTTACACGGGCTTTGATTTTTAACATGATCAAGGGTGTGACCGACGGTTATTCCGTGGGACTGGAAATTGAAGGCGTAGGTTACAAGGCGGAATTATCGGGTAAAACCGTGGTGCTTTCGGTCGGCTTGGCCAACCAGTTGAAGCTGGCCGTGCCGGAAGGCGTGGCGGTGAAGATTGAAGGTCAGGGCACCAGGCTTACCCTCAGCGGCGCGGACAAACAGATGGTTGGGCATTTTGCCGCGGAAATCCGTCGGACCCGCAAACCTGAGCCGTATAAGGGCAAGGGCATCCGCTATGCCGGCGAAGTGATCAAGCGGAAGGCGGGCAAACAGTTTGCCGGTGCCGGTGCCAAGTAAGGCCGCCGTGGCCGGTGGTGGTACCTGGATGAAGATGTTTAATTGCAGGATTGTTCCATGAGCAGCGTACAAAAATTGAAGACTCGGCGACTGGTGAAACGCAAGGCGCGGGTGCGTGCGGTGGTGCGCGGCAGCGCTGCACGTCCTCGATTGTCCGTGTTTCGCAGCGGAAAAAATATTTATGTGCAGGTCATTGACGACACCATGGGCTGCACTCTGGTGGCCGCGGGCAGCCAGGATAAGACCGTTCGCAGCGAATTTAAACATGGCGGCAGCGTGAAGGCCGCCGCCACCGTGGGCAAACTGATCGCCGAGAAGGCCCGGCAAAAGGGCATTACCGAGGTGGCTTTTGATCGCCAGGGCTATCGGTATCATGGTCGGGTCAAGGCGCTGGCCGAGGCGGCACGTGAAGGCGGCCTGAAGCTTTAACTGCAGCCCGCGGGCTGCGGCAATGTGGAATAACATATAGAGTTTGGATTAAGTAAAGAGCGTAATAACCATGGCTGAACGACAATTTGAAGAAGATCGCGGAATGGAATCGAGCACTGTCGGGGTATTTCGCAGTGCCAAAGTGGTGAAGGGCGGAAAGAATTTTTCGTTTGAAGCCCTGGTGGCTTCGGGAGACCGTGCCGGGAATATCGGACTCGGTTACGGCAAGGCCAAGGAAGTCCCGGCCGCGGTGGAAAAAGCCACCAAGGACGCCCGCAAGAAGATGCTGCGGGTTGCACTTTCAGGCGGCACTATTCCGCACGAAGTGCTGGGGCGTTACGGGGCCAGCCGCATTAAGCTGGTTCCAGCCCGACCGGGAACCGGGGTGAAGGCGGGGCGGTTTGTGCGCCCGCTGCTGGAACTGGTGGGTATCAAAGATGTGCTGACGAAGGCCTACGGGTCCACCAACAAAAAAAACCTCTGCAAGGCCACGCTTTCAGCCCTGGTTTCGCTGCGAACGCGCGAACAAATTGAACAGCAGCGAGGCATCACCATTGGCCAGGCGGAATAAGCCCACGGCCCTTTTACCTGGAGAACCATACCATGATGATTCATGAAATTACCGCGATCGCCGGAGCCCACAAGCGGCGCATTCGCGTGGGTCGCGGCGAAAGCAGCGGCCGCGGCAAAACCAGCGGCCGCGGCACCAAGGGCGGCTATTCCCGTACCGGCGGCGGTCCGGCATTCGGCAGCGAGGGCGGCAACATGCCGCTGTTTCGCCGGTTGCCCAAGCGCGGTTTCAACAACAACTATTTTGCGCATGCCGGG
>JAJZCT010000056.1 GCA_021828925.1 Planctomycetota bacterium | reverse complement strand
CATGTTTTCGCCGGATAATGATCTTTCCAGCAACCGCGGCATACACCGGCAGGCCGCGGTGGACTATCTGAAACGGGAAATCCAGTTCGCCGCCGAAATCGGCGGCCAGTACATTCTTGTCGTGCCTGGGGCTGTGGGCCGGCCGGCCGCCTATGACGGCGGCGAGTTTGAACGCAGCCTCGAAACGCTGGGTCTGGTGGCTGATCTGTTTTTGAAATGCAAAATCAAGGCAGCCATAGAGCCTATCCGCAGCGCCGAAGTCAGTCTGGTGCATACGATCTCAGACGCCCGGAGGTATATCAAAGTGATGAATCATCCGGCCATAGCCTGCATCAATGGCGACGTTTACCACATGCAATCCGAAGAATCGCATATCGGCGAAGCGATCATGGAGGCCGGCGCGCAACTGCTGAATCTGCACATGGCCGACAGCAACCGCTGCGCACTGGGCGAAGGTTCCATGGATCTGGATACCATTATCATGGCGCTGTATCTCATTGGTCATAACGCCCAGGGCCGTTACGTGACGCCTGAGCCGCTGGGGCCGGGCGGAAATCCCTATCCTGCGATGTTCGGACGACCCGATCCGGCGGTGCTCGATGAAATGGTGCGGCAGACGGCGTCCTGTTTCCGGGAACGGCAGGATGCAGTGTTGAACCAGACCGCCTGACTGCGCCCGGCGGCAAAGTCCTTGCCCAGCACGGCCAGGAGCACTTGGGGCCCCCGTGAAGATTCGACCTTGAAGCAAGGATGAGGCCCGGAAGCCCCACGTCCATAGACGCCGCCCATTCTCCTTATGCCCAGTCTCATCGTACAGCGGTAGCTTCCATTACTACCGCCGCGCCAAACCCTTATGATGTCGCGAACGATTCGCAAAAATCAAAGAAGGCGGTTTTGACACCGTACAAACCTATGTCGCTGGAACTTTGCACCACGTCCAACGGGCGTTCACAATGTCATCATATTATGCCTGCTACGATCAGGGGAGAATCAGCATGGCGTCGCCGAAGCTGTAGAAACGGTAGCGGCGAGCGATCGCCTGTTGATAAATTTCCTTCAACCGATTCATCCCTGTCAACGCCCCGACCAAGGCCAGAAGCGTACTGCGCGGCAAATGGAAATTGGTAATCAGCGCGTCGGTGAGTTGAAAGGTGTATCCCGGTTCAATCAACAGATTTGTTGACCCCGCAAAATCTTCCGGGGGCTTTGACGCATCGACAATGGCGTGGGCCATAGTTTCCAGCGTCCGAACAGTGGTCGTGCCGACCAGCACCATTCGGCCTGATCGCCCTTTTTGTTCGCGAATTCGTTCCACGGTGGTACGGGGAATCAGAAATGTTTCGTGATGCATCGGGTGCTGATCCAGGCTTGCCGCTTTCACCGGTAAAAAAGTCCCCAGGCCGACATGCAGGGTTATAAAAGCGCGATGAATCTGTCGCTCTTGTAAGTTTGCAAAAACCTCGGGAGTAAAATGCAGACCGGCCGTCGGAGCCGCCAGGGCACCGGCGGTATTGGCGTAGATGGTCTGGTAGTTTTGAGCATCGGCGACACTGCCCGCGCACGCCTCTCTTGTGGTGCAGGCATCTTGCCTGCCACTATTTTGCGCATCAGCGAAATTGCCGGCAGCCGCTTCATTCAGTGCACCTGCCGCGGACGTTGCGGATTGATAGGGGTGTGCGGTGGTTCGCGCTATAAGTCCACGTGCCTTTTCAATATAGGGCGGCAATGGGACATCTCCGAAGCGGGCCAGGACCTCGGCAGCCGGTCTTGTGTCGCTGACTTCCACAATCCATTGGCCTTTTTCGGCTTCGCGTTGCAGCAATTTTAAGTGAATTAAATCGGGGCTGTTTTCAGACCGTGCTGTAAGCTGCATACCTGCCGCAGCGCGGCCCCGCGTCCGCAACAGGACACGCCAGATTCCCGGCGAAATTTCGGCGATAAATAAGCCGGTGAGGCGGCCACCTGATGGCTTTGTCAGGGAGAGTTTCGCCGGCAACACCCTCGTGTCGTTGGCGACTAAAAGGTCCCCCGGAGACAAAAATTGCGGAAGATCAGAAAAAAGGCAATGGTCGATCGAATCGGAACCGCGGCGATAGACCAGCAGGCGGCTTTGGTCACGCGGATAGACCGGATTGCGAGCAATTAATTCCGGTGGAAGCGTATAGTCGAGTTCATCCGTATACAACATCAAGCCCAATCAGGAAGCACCGGCGGCGTCAAGCCTGCTGGTGCGACGTTTACGTAACATGCGAGATCTGGCCATACGGCCTGACAGAAACAGACCGCGTCCGGGCTTATCCTCCACATCCAACGGCAGATTCATAACTGTGTCGACGATGTCTTGGGCGGCATGGGGGCGGGCCAACTGTCGTGTATTTTCCCGCATGTGCTCCAGGCGATGCGGATCCTCCATAAGCTTTTGAATTTTCCAGGCCAGCGTCGGCAAATTGTTACTGCGAATGGCCACACCGCATTCCAGAAGATGAGCCGAGTTACGTTCTTCCTGGCCAGGAATGGGGTTCACAATGCACAGGGGCAAATTCCGTGCCATGGCCTCGCTGGTTGTCAGGCCGCCGGGTTTCCCCAGCAGGAGATCAGCCGCTGCCATGTACTCATCCATCAGGGGTGTAAAGCCAACCGGGACAACCGTTGCTGATGCATTGCGATTTTGCCGGCCCGCAATCTGATCTAGATGATGTTTTAGTTCCTCACTTCTTCCGGCTATCACGACCAGTTGAACGGGGCGCTTAATTTTAAGCAACTCCGACAGCAGCGCCTGCACGGGGCCGACACCATAACCGCCGGCGGAAACCAATATGGTAAAAATATTATCAGCGAGGTTAAGTTTTCGGCAGGCCGCCGCGCGGGATTTCTGTTCCATAAATACCGGATCAATGGGAATACCAGACATGCTGATACGCTGGGGATCAATCCCTAACTGCACCAGAAACTCTCTTGTTTCATCCAGAAGAACAAAGTACTGCTGGTAGGTGCGATTCAGCCACATCGCATGGCAGTCATAATCGGTTACAACAATAGCGGGCTTCACCGGGCTTCTACCCGTTTCATACAACCAGCCTAAGAGACTGGCCGGCGTAAAATGAGTGCAAATAATATGGTCCGGTTGAAAAGCCATGGTCGCTTTGAGAAACGGGCGTGCATTAAATTTCTCAAACGCCAGTCGCATTTTTTCATTTCGCCACGGCGTGTCAAAGGTATCGTAGATCCATCCCAACATGCGCGGCGCTTTGTTAATTAAATCGAGATATGTTTGCGAGTAAATGTGCCGAAACAGCCGCGTGGTGTATTTGAGCATGTCCCAGTGCTGCACTTCTCCCACACCGGGATGCTGTTGACATATTCGTAGCAAGGCATCGGCGGCCCGCACATGCCCGGTACCGGCAGACGCGGAAAGGAGCAGTACTTTCCGTTTTTTTACGGGTCCTTCAGGCATAACTTCCTTCCCATGAGCCGCTGTTTTACATTGCCAGCATCACGTTTATTTTAGCGGCACAGATAAAATCATTTTCCGATATCCCGCCTATGGCATGGGTGTTATACCGTATCACACACCGGCTGTAACCAACTTCCATATCCGGATGATGGTTCTCCATATTGGCCAGCCAGGCCACCGCATTGACAAACGCCATGGTCTGGTAGAAGTTCATAAATTCAAACGCTCTAACCAGCGAACCGTTGCTAAATTCCCAATCCGGCAGCGCTTTAAGCAGTTTATTGATCTGGCCTTCACTGTACGGCTTAACCCCACCTTCGCAGGCCTGACACTTGCGGCGCGTGAAATCCGGTGCTTTAGTCTTTTTTGCCATATACGGTCTTCCTTATTCTGCCTGCAGTATTATACCCAACGACCAGGGATACCGTCGATTGCACCGCAAATAAGGACCGGGGCACGCAATAACGCAGCCTGGGAGCCTGTCCGAGTAATGGCCGGGATTGCAACCCGACGATTACTCGGAGAGGCTCCTAGGAAAACAAATCAAACTGGGCGCTGGAAGCCGGGGCATACTGTTGGAGGCAGGCGGGAGTATCATTTTCAACTCGGTTTACCAGCGTGTCTACGCGGTGTGACTGCATCTGATTGGAGGCAAAGGGCTGGAAAAAACGCCGGGTTTCCGCAGCCTCCGGCGGCGCGGATATATAAGCCATCGCCTCCGAGTGAGGAAGCACAACCGGCATGCGTGCATGCACAGGCTTGACAATCGCATTGGCGGCTGTGGTAAGAATAACAAAATTGATTTCATCGCCGGAGCGGTCATACAAGCCGGCCAGACAAAATGGCGCACCGGCGGTGAGTTGAAAAAGATGTGGGATCGAAGCCTTTGCAGTTTTCCGCCACTCATAAAATCCGTCAGCAGGGATCACACAGCGCCGCTGCCGGAAGGATTCGGAAAAACTGGGCGTTTCCAATACCTTTTCCGAGCGGGCGTTAATCAGTAAATCCCGGCCTGCGCCCCCGCGCTTTCTTGTAAATCCCCAATGTGCGGAACGAACCACCGGCCCGGATTTATCACAGATCACAAACGCCTGCTGCCCGGGGGCAATATTGTACCGAGGATGGCTTTTTGGCACTTCCGTCAGCCATGGCATAGCATGAAAGGCAGCCGCCGGATTAGCCAAGGTAAAGCGTCCGCACATAGTCATGTCCTTATTCTGGGGCCACATCCACCGACACATACATTGTATGCTTGCCGCCTCCCAGAATCATGCCGCGCAGGGGTGAAACATCAGAAAAATCCCGGCCATACGCAATGGTAATGTGACGGTCACCGGGGATCATATCATTGGTCGGATCAAAATCCAGCCAGCCCAACTCAGGCACGTAAACGCTAAACCACGCGTGCGAGGCGTCCACACCCACCAGGCGAGGCCTGCCCGGCGGAGGTAGGGTCAACAGATACCCCGAGACGTACCGCGCCGCAAATCCCATAGATCGCAGACACGCAATACCCAAGTGGGCAAAATCCTGGCATACCCCTCGGCGGTGGCGGAAGATGTCCGCGACGCTCGTGCTGACGGTCGTGGCCGTGGAGTCAAATTGAAAATCCTGATAAATGCGGTGCATCAGGTCTTCCAATGCTTCAACAATCGGCCGGTTGGGCAGGAAAGATTCGGTGGCATACGGTGCCGCTTCGTTGGTGTGCGTGATTTTCGTGGATTCAAAGGTGAATTGCACCACCCGCCCGAAGTCCGGAATCTGATTGGTAAACAGACTATCTCTGGCCGACTCCCATGCCTGGTTGGAAAACAGCAGTCCAGTTGAAGGGGAAGTTATTTCAACTTCTCCGCGGGAAGTCACCAGCAATTCGCGGTGCGGCTCCTGGATGCTGAAAAAGGTCTGCCGATTGCCGAAATAGTCCAATCGGTCCGTGCGCACCGCAGGGGGAGAAATTTCCAGATCAGAAAAACTCCAAATATGGTGCGGAGCTTCTCGGGGCAGCAGGTGCGCAATGTGATGACAAATGGTCACTGGCTGCTGATACCGGTAACGTGTAATATGTTTTACTTTATATACTGGCATAGGTCATTTTCCGCACGTACGGGACATTTCAGACCCATCGCAATCCCGGCCATTACTCGGACAGGCTCCTAGGATGCCGCGTCCGGCATCGGCGCCGCAAGCTCAAACCCGAGTTGCCGGGACTCGGAAACATGCACCAGATAAGCCCGGGTGATGACATCGGAAAGCATCCGCAAATCGTCCATCCATATTTTCAACTCACGCTCCAGAGGTCCTCGCCGACGATGATCATCAGCATTATCACTCCGGCCCAGGGCATTGAGGTCGGCCAGGCGCATATCAGTAAGTAATCGCAGGATAATGCGTTCCGACGCGGATAAGCTCGCCCCGCCACCCTCGGGATTCAAGCTTGCCAGATGTTCCTGCAAACGCATGAGTTGAAACACGGCGGAGCGGGGATTGCTTTCATCAGCTAAAAGCATATCCAGCACCGGAGGAACCTGGAGATTGGTCGTATAGCGGCGACGGTAGGTAATAATGGAATCGGCAATTTCCAGAACCGATTCCAGCAGCGGACCTTCTCGGTCTACCACGGGCACCAGCGTTTCGGAAAGCAGGGTCAGTGTAGCCAGGACCCGCTCTATACGTCGCCCCATATCTAAAAACCGCCAGGCGTAACTGCGAGTCATGGACTCCATGGTCAGGCCGTCAAAAGCCGCAAACGTGATAATCAATCGATCCAGCGCAGGCAAAAGGTCCAACAGTGCCGGTTCAAATGTACCGGGCCTTGGAAAATCCTCGTCGAGACGGTTAATGATTCGCCAGATATCCAGCGACATGCGATCCCGCACCAGGGCGGCGATACGATAAATGGATTGCAGCGTGGATGGAAAGCCGTTGGGATGCTTATTACGCATCAGGATTTCAACCAGTCGGGCTTCCGCAGAAAATTCCCGGCCATCCGGCTGGGTATACATGGTTTGTTTGGCCAGCGCGGAAACCAGGACAGGCAGTTCGGCGTAGGCGTCAAAAGTCTGATCCATCAGGCGCATGCCAATGCCGCGCGCCAACCGCGCGTTGGCCTGCGCTCTTTCCTCATAGCGCCCCAGCCAAAATAGATTATCCGCTACGCGGCTGGGCAAATCACCCAGAGCACGCGAAAATACCACCGGCTGACCCGCCGGCTGCAAAAAGCTGAAAGAATCAACCGGACCATCGGAAAGAACCCACGCATCTTTAGATCCACCACCGCGCTGCATGGACACAATCATGGAATCGGCTGATCCGGAAAATCTGGCCAGCCCCCCCGGCATAACACAATATCCGTCATCAACCGAAGTTGCGTGGAGCCGCAATACCACATGCCGCGGCTGCACCTGGTTTTCCACCAGCGCCGGTGCTGTCGATAAGGACACGTAATGTTCGCCAACGAAAAGCGTTGGCGCTGCGACGATCTTGTTACGCAATGCTTCAAGCTCACTGTAGCTTAATTTCCCCGCGAACACAGGCTTATCCTGGAGGGAGCTAAAAGCACGCTTAACCACCATTTGCGGAAGATTATCCAACACATACTTCCGTGCCTCCGCATGGCCGCACCAGAATGACTCCACGGAAGGCAGCCGTAAATCCTCGCTGAATAAGCGCCGGCAAATCGCGGGCAGAAGCATCATTAGCGCAGGGTTCTCCGCTAATCCTGACCCCAAGGCATTGGCCACGGCTACATTTCCGCAATATAGCGCCTGCACCAGGCCGGAAACCCCTAGAGCCGAATCGGCACGCAATTCAAGCGGATCACAAAAATCATCATCTTGCCGCCGAAAAATTACGTCCACACGTTTCAAACCACCGAGCATTTTCAGATAAACGTAATTATCACGTACCACCAGATCGGCGCCTTCCACCAGGGTGTAACCCAGGTACCGCGCCAGATACGCATGTTCAAAATACGTTTCGTTATACGGTCCCGGCGTCAAAAGCACGATGCGCGGATCTTCTCGATTCGAGAGCGATTGCAGCGTTTCACGCAGGCGGCGAAAAAAAGTGGCCAAACGGCTGACCCGGCAGTCCCGAAACACATCCGGCAGCGCCCGGGAAATAACCATGCGGTTTTCCAAGGCATAGCCTGCACCGGACGGTGCCTGCGTCCGGTCTGTCAGTACGACAAAGCGTCCGTCGGCACCCCTTCCTACATCCGCTGCGTAAGTATGCAAGCGCCGTGCACCGGGGACCATTACCCCATGCAGGGGCCGCAGGAACGCATCTTGGCCAAAGACCAGCTCGGGCGGAATAATTTTTTCGTGTAGCAGATGCTGCGGACCATAAAGATCATCGAGTATCGCGTCCAGCAGGCGGGCTCGCTGGGTAATTCCGGCTTCCAACTCTGCCCATTGCGCAGCAGAAAACACGACGGGAAGTGAATCCAAATGCCAGGGGCGGTCCATACCGGCCGGATCGCCGTAGACGTTGTAGGTCACACCATTGTCATGAATGAGTTGCCGGGCGGTTTCCCAGCGATGATGCAGCTTTTCAGGCCCAAGATCATCCAGCAGATTCAAAAACATCTGCCAGTGTGGCCGCACGGCCCCCTGCCCATCAAGCATTTCATCATAGTGGCCCGGTGAAGAACCAAACGATGTATACGATCCGGTATTTACAAAATGCGGAGGAAGCACAGCCTGTTGTTCTTGAAGCGTCATACACCTTTCAACTATACATTATTGTCCCAATTATTATACATCAATTCCGCTGCTAACATCGCCGCAGGTCCAGCGTCAGGGGAAATTCCAGCGAGCGCTCAACCGTACGTGGCCGAAGGACACCGGGCGTATGACCGAACTTGACAAAACGCGCCATCCGCCGCGATTCAGCTTCAAAAGCATTGACCGGAAATTGATCAAATGAGCGTCCACCGGGGTGCGATACATAATAACTGCAACCTGCAACCGCCTGATCATTCCAGGTATCCACCACATCGAACACCAGGGGCGTGTGCACCCCAATCGTCGGATGCAGGCACGTCCCGGGCTGCCAGGCCCGGTAGCGGACTGCGGCAATAAATTCTCCATTACGACCCGTTGCATTCAGCGGCAACGCCACGCCATTAACCGCCAGTATATGCCGCGTGCTGATCATACCCGTGGCTTTTATCTGTAGGCGCTGCAGTGACGAGTCAACATAGCGAACCGTGCCGCTCCCGCCAGGCTCTTCGCCCAGAACATTCCAAGGTTCGATCGCCTGTCGGAATTCCAGCTTCATACCACCGGCCGCAACCGACTCTATTTCCCCCAGCAGAGGAAAGCGGAATTCAAAGTGCGGGGTAAACCAATCGGCGTTTAGCGCAAAACCCGAAGCAGACGTATCCCGCAATACATCGTTAAAATCATCGGAGAGATAATGCGGCAACATGAACCGGTCATGCAATTCCGTGCCCCATCGCACCAGCGGCGTGTCGTAAGGCGTTTTCCAGAATCGCGCAATCAGCGTGCGCAAGAGCAGTTGCTGCGCCAGCGACATTCTCGGATGCGGAGGCATTTCGAATCCACGGAATTCTACCAGCCCCAGTCGGCCGCTGGAGGAATCTGGGGAATAAAGCTTGTCAATACAGAATTCCGCCCGGTGCGTATTGCCGGTTAAATCAATTAATAAATTCCTGAATATACGATCCACCAGCCACGGTGCTGCCGTCCCACCCTGCCGCCGCTCCAGTTCGTTTAAAGCAATTTCCAGTTCATACACCATTTCCGGCCGCCCCTCATCAGCCCGAGGTGCCTGACTGGTCGGCCCCACGCACAAGCCGGAAAATAAATACGACAGCGCCGGATGATTGTGCCAATACGCCACCAGACTTTTTAGCAAATCGGGGCGGCGTAAAAAGGGTGAATCGCCAGGCGTGGCACCGCCGATAACAATATGATTCCCGCCGCCGGTACCTGTGTGTCGCCCGTCGAGCATGAATTTCTCTGTTCCCAGCCGGGAGAAATGCGCGTCTTCATACAGTCCCGTCGTAACGGTGACAGCCTCCTGCCAAGTCTTCACGGCCTGCACATTGACTTCAATAACGCCCGGATCAGGCGTTACTTTCACATGGGACACCCGCGGATCATCCGGTGGCGTGTAGCCTTCGATAATCACCGGGGTTTTGAGTTCCGCAGCCGTTTCTTCGATGCGCGCCACAAGTTCGAGATAATCTTCGATATAGCGCATGGGCGGCATAAATACATGAAGCGTGCCATCGCGAGGCTCAACACAAATGGCCGTGCGCACCACATAGGGCGCCGACTGCCCAGGTTCCGGTTTCTGAGACGGATTTTCTGATAGGGCCGCCCGGTAGTGCGCCAAAGATACAGAACTGCCCTCTTCCGCCAGCTTCCATTGCTGTTCACGCAAATTCGCCTGACGTTCCGGCTCCGGCGTTCCACGTCGATATTGCTGACTGTCGTGCACATCGGGTAACTCGGGCAAGTCCTGCATGGGATCCCGCGGATAAAACTGCGGATACTGGCTCTCGGTTACCCAAGGCAGAGAATCCAACGCCAGCCGCAACCCCATGGGTGAATCACCGGGAATTAAATAAAGCCGCTCCGGCCGCAGGAACCAGGCCCCGGTTTGCCAGATTCCTTCCCCTGGGGCACCGATAGGCCGCAACGGCAGAACGTATCCCACAATCTTATCCAGGCCCTGTTCAAATATTTTCGCCATCCGCAGTCGGTCTTCAGCGTTTTTGAGATTATTTTTAAGTGGATCAACATTGACCGGCAGCCGCCTTTCTTTCCACATGTAGTACCACACGTCCTCATAACCCGCCAAGGCATGCGAAAAAGTGACATCGCCTTGCAGGCGCCCCGTGAGATTCCGCAAAAAGTCCCGTGCGGTAACATCGGTATGGTGGTGTTCATCCGCAACATCAGCGATCAGCTTCGGATCATTCCAGATCGGCCGGCCATCTTTACGCCAGTAACACGCCAACGCCCATCGTGGCAGTGATTCCCCCGGATACCATTTTCCTATGCCATAGTGCAAGAGGCCGCCCTGACCAAACCTGCGATGCAGCCGCTTGATTAACTCGCCGGCCAAGTGCCGCTTGTGCGTCCCCTGCGCTGTGAGATTCCATTCCGGTGCATCGACGCGATCAATAGCTACAAACGTCGGCTCCCCGCCCATGGTCAAACGCACATCGTGTTGTTCCAGGAAAGCGTCCACGGTATGCCCCATTGATTCAATGCTCGCCCATTGTTCTTCTGTATACGGTTTGGTCACGCGCGGATCTTCCCGCACCCGCCGCACCGACATACTGAACTCAAACTCC
>JAJZCT010000055.1 GCA_021828925.1 Planctomycetota bacterium | reverse complement strand
GCCGATCCACAAGTTATGCCACACCGCCATCACCAGCAGCATGGCCGTTCCAAGTCCGCGGGTAAACGTGATGCTGCGCACAAACCCCATCCGCCGTTCCAGTGCGGGGGCGGCAAGTAAGGCAATTGATGCCAGCACGCTGCCGATTGCGGTATAAACGGCCATGCGCGATTTGGACAGGTGATACACCAGAACAAAAAACGGGATCAGAAAAGGAGTAATCAGCCCCTGGCTTAATCCGTTAAGCGCGCCGGTAATACTGAAATGCCGTATCGCCTGATTAGACTGCGTACGGGCCACGGGCTTGCTGACGACATATTCGGGGATGGCAATGAATGTCAGCAGGACCGCGCCGACTGCTGAAATAATCGCCGCGGCCAGAAAGGTATTCCGGATCGAAAAATAATGCACCAGCATCGCTCCGCCGGCACCGGCAATTCCGCTTAGAAACGCCAGCACCGAATAATAGCGGGTGCGATTTTCCGTCGTCGAGAGCCGGGCGATGACCGAACTCTGCACCGGCTGTGCTGCGCCGCCCACACCGCCGCCAATCAGGGATCCCGTGGCGGCAAATCCGCCGACCACCGACGCCGCCAGCACCATCGGAAAACTTTGATTGACATACACCATCAACGCACTGATTGGAACCATCGCGCCGGTTATCAGCAATGCTCCCTTATGATCCCACCGGTCTGAAAGATATCCCGCCCCAACGGCCAGGAAAGCCGTTGACATCACGCCCACGACATAAATGGCGCCCAGCGCCAGCGACGTTTCATGCAATCGGTTCAGCACCAGATAAGGCAATGCCACGATCATCATTCCGCCGGCAATACTGCGTGATATGCGAAATAAAATCAGCAGTGCCACGCTGCCCCGATGTGCGCGTTGCGCGGGGGTGTTAATCGCGGGAATCATAACTTTGGCGGATTGCTGCGGAATCTCCGGCTTCGTCTGGTCTTTCATAGCCGCGGATTATAGCACATCGGTGAAAAAATATTAATTCGATTATGCAACTATTCAATTTTTCAAGCGTGCTAACAACTGACAAGGCGCGGTACCGGTTGTTCGCGCCCTGGAGATACTGTGCAGTTGCTGGCCTGCGTGTATAATAATTCTGTGCGGGTAGAAAAGTCTGTGGCCGCCGTGCTGCGGGAGTTCGGGAATAGACCATCATGAGAACTGGTTTGAAAAGGAAACTAAATAATCATGCGCCGGTATCGGCGTCCGTGACTGCTTCAGGCAATGACGCCGATGTGCTGGCCAGGGCGTTTGTTTCGCTGATTCCGCACATGATGGGATCGCTGCGGCGGCATTTACGCACCGCGGAAGGCGGTGATTTGCGCGTCGGACAATTTCGCATGATGATGGCCATTGCCATGTCTCCGGAACTCTCAATTTCCAATGCCGCTGAGGTCATGGGGCTGACGTTGCCATCCGCCTCCAAGCTCGCCGTTGAACTGGCCCATGCCGGTCTGGTTCAGCGGACGGAAGACAGCCGGGATCGCCGACGGTCGCTGCTGTCGTTGACGGCAGCCGGCAGGGATGTTTTGCAGTCCGTTCAGCGTGCCGCGGAGGATCATTTCGCCAATATTTTTCAACCGCTGACGCCCAGGGAGCGGGCTTTTTTATTATGCGCCGCGGAAACATTGCGTCCGTTATTCAAGCCGGGGGGTCGGTCGGGGCCATGAGGTAAGCATCCGCCCGCGGAGACTTTCATACGCATGATTCGGGAGTGTCAAAATGAAAAATCTGATCGTCACCCTTGTGATCCTGGTGGTTGCGGCCGTTGGCGGCTACTGGGTATGGAATCATTTCCGAAGTGCTTCCAGCCGGCCGGTTATCTACCAGACCGCACCGATTACGCAGGGAACATTGGCCGCTACCGTCAGCGCTACCGGCACACTTGAACCGCGGGATGTGGTGGATGTCGGTGCGCAGGTTAACGGCACCATCATCGCCTTTGGAAACGATGCCGCCGGCCATACCGTTGATTACGATTCCCCGGTTGATAAAGGCACAATATTGGCTCGCATAGATCCCTCCAATTACGAGGCGCAGGTGACCTTGGCCAAAGCGGCATTGGAGGAAGCCAAAGCCAATGTGGAAGTTTCCCGGGCCAAGCTTGAGCAGTATGAGGCTGCTTATATCAACGCCCGGGCGGACTGGCTGCGCGCGGAAAAACTCGGCTCCTCCGGTGCGGCATTGGCCATTACCCAATATGACGCGTACAAATCCACTTATGATCAGGCCAAAGCCAGTGTCACCCTCGGCAAGGCCTCTCTGGTGCAGGCTCAAAAAGCGGTCGAAGCCGCCCAGGCGTCATTGAATAGCGCGCAAATTACGCTCGGCTATTGCACCATTACCTCGCCGGTCAAGGGTGTGGTCATTGACCGCAGAGTCAATATCGGCCAGACCGTTGCTTCAAGTTTCAGCACACCAAGCCTTTTTCTTCTTGCTAAAAGTCTTGAGAAAATTCAGGTGTGGACATCGGTGAATGAAGCGGATATTGGTCGCATTAAAGTCGGCGACCCGGCCACCTTTACCGTTGATGCTTTTCCCGGCGATGTATTTCACGGTGTGGTTTCGCAACTGCGGCTCAACGCCACGATGGTGCAGAACGTGGTAACCTATACGGTTGTGGTGGATACCGATAATCCCGGCGGGAAACTTCTGCCGTATCTGACGGCGCAGACCGATTTTCTTGTGGCCAAGCGGGATAATGTTCTGATGGTTCCAAACACCGCCTTGCGCTGGGTGCCGTTAAAATCGGAAATACTTCCCACCGCCGATCAAGCCGCGGCGCCATCATCGCCCGATAAGGGAACCATCTGGGTGGAATCCGGACGCTATGTTCGCCCCATTGCGGTAAACGTGGGCCTGGCCAACAATTCAGACACGCAAATTGAATCCCCCGATATCAAACCTGGAATGCTGGTGATAACCGGCCAACGCTCCGCGCTAAGCGGCGGATCTGCCGGTGCGGTCAACCCGTTTATTCCGCAGCCATTTAAACGTAAAAAGGAATGAATATAAGCCGCATCAGAATGGCAACTCTATGATGAAGCCGGAGCGTATGAGGCCATGGAATTAATTAAAGTTGACAACATCGTCAAAACGTATCACCTCGGCAATTCGGATGTGCAGGTGCTCAAGGGCGTGTCTTTACGGATTCTGCCGGGAGAAATGGTCGCGCTAATGGGTGCATCGGGTTCCGGAAAAACCACGTTGATGAACATTCTCGGCTGCCTGGACCGTCCGACATCCGGCCAATACCTGTTTGATGGCCAGGAAATCTCCCGCATGTCGGTTAATAAGAGAGCCATGGTGCGCAACGGCAAAATCGGTTTTGTGTTTCAGAACTTCAATTTATTAGCCCGCACGTCGGCGCTGGAAAATGTTCTGCTCCCGACCACGTATGCGGAAGATGGCTTATCTGCCGGAAAACATCGCCAGCGGGCCATGGAACTGCTGGATCAGGTCGGACTCGGTGACCGGATGGATCATGAACCGTCGCAACTTTCCGGCGGGCAGCAGCAGCGTGTAGCCATTGCCCGGGCGCTGGTGAATAATCCGCGATTGCTGCTGGCCGATGAACCCACCGGCAATCTGGATTCGCATACCAGCGAAGAAGTGTTGCGGATGTTTCAGCAACTCAATGCGCAGAAGGGAATCACGATTCTGCTGGTTACCCATGACGCCACGGTGGCGGGGCATTCCACCCGGATTATCCATATTCGCGATGGCCTGATTGCCGACGGCAATCCGCAGGTTCAGTCCGTAGTTGCGAAACCCCAAATGTTGTAACGAGGTGATATGACATGTTGAAAATAGCAACAACCCTCAAGACCGCTTTGCGGGCGTTACGCCGCAATCCGCTGCGGTCCACCCTGACCACCCTGGGCATTATCATCGGCATCGCCGCCGTAATTGCCATGGTGCAGATCGGGGAAGGATCATCCGCGGCGATCAAGAAAACCATCGCCGACATGGGTGCCAATGAGTTAATTATATTGCCGGGACAGGCCGCAAGCTCGGGCGTAAGCTTCGGCGAGGGCAGTTCGGTCACACTGACTTCCGCCGATGCCTCCGCTATTGAACGTGAATGTCCCTCCGTTTCCAGCGTCGCCCCGGTGGTCAACGGCCGGATGCAGGTTGTGCGCGGCAGCCTGAACTGGGTGCCGCAGTTTTTGGTGGGCACCACGCCGACCTACCTGAAAATCCGGAATTGGTCGCTGGCCGAGGGTCGCGCTTTCGGCACCGAAGAGGTGGACGGCGCCAATCAGGTCTGCATTCTGGGGGCAACGGATGTCAAGGAATTATTCCCCAGCGGAAAACCTCTGGACAAAACCATTCTGGTGAATCACGTGCCATTGCGGGTTATCGGCGTATTAAGCCAGAAGGGAGCCAACATGATGGGCATGGATCAGGATGATATTATCGTCATGCCCTGGACCACCATGAAATATCGTGTATCTGGCACCGCGCTGCAGAATCAGAATCAGAGCGCCGCGGGGACAGCATCCACATTCTCCACCGATCAGTTGTATCCGGAAACCTCACAGAATCTGTATCCTGTTCCCTCGGCAACCCAGCAGCAGGATTTCCCCCAGCCGGTGAGTTTTCCCAATGTTAACGCGATTCTGGTGTCGGTGTCGTCGGGTGCCGAAATTCCGCAGGCCACCGCGGAAGTTGTGGCGCTGTTGCGGCAGCGGCATCATCTGCGGCGGGGCCAGCCCAACGACTTTAATATCCGAAACATGACCGAAATTTCCAATGCCCTGGGACACACGTCGCAGTTAATGACCAATCTGCTTACCGGAGTGGCGCTGATTTCCCTGATGGTCGGCGGCGTGGGCATTATGAATATCATGCTGGTTTCCGTTACCGAACGCACGCGGGAAATAGGCCTGCGCATGGCCATTGGCGCCCGGCCCGCGGATATTTTAAGCCAGTTTATTCTTGAGGCCATTGTCCTGTGTCTCTTTGGCGGAGCGCTGGGAATACTATTTGGCCAGGGGCTTTCCAGTGCGGTGAAAGTGGCGCTGCATTGGCCCATTGAATTGTCCGTTCCGGCCATGGTGGCGTCGGTTGTTGTATCGGTGGTGGTGGGGCTGATATTTGGATATTACCCGGCCTGGAAGGCTTCCCGTCTCGACCCCATTGAAGCTTTGCGCTACGAATAATTATGGTGCGATTGGAGAATCATCATGCGATTTCATACTTCCCTGGCCGTTGCCATGATATCAAGTTGCGCTTTGCTTGGCGGGTGCATGGTCGGTCCCAGTGTGCGCCAGCCGAAAACCACCATGCCCGCCGACTGGGCCGCTTCCGCTCGCCCGCATCCCGCCACCACCGCTCGCGCCAGCCTGGCCGCACCGATCAGCAAGGTTACCGATGCTCCAGCGCATCTGGCGCAGTGGTGGGAGAATTTCCACGATCCCGAACTCACGGCGCTGGTTCAACAGGCCGCCCGCAGCAATCTTACGCTGCAGGAAGCAACCCAGCAGATCATCGCGGCACGGGAAATTCGTAACGCCACCGCCGCCAACCTCGGACCTTTTGTCAATGCGACTGGCTCCTACCAGCACAGCAGAGCCAGTAAAAATATTGGAAGCGGTGGAAGCTTCGGGCCATCGGAAAGCGACTTGTATCAGGCCGGATTTGATGCCACATGGGAATTGGATTTCTTCGGTCAGATTCGCCGCGGTATTCAGGCCGCAAACGCCAATTATCGCGCGGCCATTGAGAACCGGCGGGGCGTGTGGGTTACTTTGTTAAGCGAACTTGCCAATGATTACATGACCCTGCGCGGCGTACAGCGTCAGATCGCGGTTACCTATGCCAATCTTAAAACTCAGCAAAGTACCGCGGCGATTTTAAAACAGCAGATCGGCGGGGGACTCAGCACTTCGCTGGCTTTGGCTCAGGCCGAAGCTCAACTGGCTACCACCGCGGGCCAATTGCCCGTATTACGAATTCAGGAAAAGCAACTGTTTTACGCCATCGCCATTCTGCTCGGTCAGCCGCCGCAGGCGCTGGAAAAGCAATTGGCGGTTCCCAAAGCCATTCCCGGTGTGCCGCCGGTGGTTCCCATCGGGCTTCCCGGTCAATTGCTGTTGCGCCGGCCCGATGTCCGTCAGGCTGAAGAACAATATGCCGCCGCCACGGCCAATGTCGGTGTTGCGGAGGGAAATTTATTTCCGCAATTTACCATCAACGGCAATCTTGGTTTCGCCGCTTCCGATGCCGCCAAATGGTTTGACGCCAACAGCCTCACCTATGGCATCGGGCCGGGCGTTTCCTGGTCAATTCTAAATTGGGGACAGGTGCAATCCAATATCAATCAGCAGAAGGCAATCCGGATTCAGGCCTTTTTGAATTATCGCCAGACGGTGCTGCAGGCACTGTATGATGTCAACAGCGCCCTGGCCGCGTATACCCGCGAACAGCTTCATGAAAAGCTGCTGCTTCAGGCCGTGGCGCAGAATCAGAATGCTGTAAAGTACGCAACGCAATTGTATGAAAATGGCCTGACTGATTTTCTTAACGTGCTGACCGCCCAGCAGGCCCTGTATGCCTCGCAGGATGCTCTGGTACAAAGCCAATCCGCCGTCTCCACCGATCTGGTGGCATTGTATAAGGCCCTTGGCGGCGGCTGGGAACCGGAGCCTGCAGCCACCGCCGCAACGGAAAAGAATCGATAATCCGCGCGAAGCCGCCGGACCGGATATGCCGGTTCTATTTCGTTTGTGCCGGCGGTAATCCCAGCTTGGTCATGACCTGCTGCAAATCTCCCCATACCTTGGCGCGATTTTCCGGCGTGTAGGCCCGCAGCAGAAATGACGGATGATATGTCGGCATCAGCGGCACCCCGCGATAGGTCATCCATGTCCCGCGCAGGCGGCTGATTCCCTCGGTTGTGCCGGTGAGATACTTTAGTGCCGGCGCGCCGAGCGTCACAATTACCCGGGGGCGGATAATTTCAATTTGCCGGTGCAGCCAGGGAATGTTCAACGCCACTTCCGCCGGCGTGGGCGGGCGGTCGCGCAACCGGCCCGTATCCGGATCAGCTTCCGCAGCGCGAAGCTTCACCACATTGCCGATGTACACCGTTTTCCGGTTTAATCCCATGGCAACAATCATCTTGTCCAGAAGCTGGCCGGAGCGACCCACAAATGGAATGCCGGTTCTGTCTTCCTCAATGCCCGGTCCCTCACCGACAAACATCAGCTTGGCCGCCGGATCACCATCACCGAAAACCACTTTGGTGGCAATTTCGGAAAGATGCGGCGTCAGCGCCGCGATCACCTGCTGCTGCAATTCCGCCAGCAATGACGCTTTATCCGCATCGCTGATGGCTTCTAAGGCATCGATGGGCACATCGGGAATCGGTGGAAGTTTTACCGTTCGTGGAATATCAGCTCCCTGGCTGCCAGCCAATGTATGTGCCGCAGGCCGACGAAACTCCGCCGGCGGCATTGCCACCGCACGCGCTGGCGATGGTGGTGTCGGAGGTGCCACAGCCCGCGGAGCCACTGGCGGCGCGGGCCGATACGCACTTCGCCCCGGCACCGTGGCCGTCTGCACCGGTCTGCCGGTAATTTTGCCCGTGCTGGATACCGTTGGTTTGGGCAATGCCAGCGGCACTTCGCGCAGACCAAAGGCGGCGTCGGTTTGAAGCCACAATCGGGCTCCATACTGTGCAGCTTGCATATCCATCAGGCCGCTACTTTCTCATCGGGCGTTATTTACCGCGCCCCGCGTTGCCGCGGATCAAGCTGAATCGGACCATAAACCTGTTCATAGCGTTGCACGGCCTGGCTTAAACCCAGCGCCAGACGCTTGGCGGCATAAAAGCTCATCGCCACGCGGGTGTTAACATCCATGACCACCGTGTTGGGCTTGTCATGATGCTGCATATTGACCGCAAAATCGAGAAACAGATCTTCCTGCGTTGCGCTTAAGCGGAAGATATTGCTGAATACCGTGTTCATCTTTTCTTCACGGATCTGCAACTGCATCTGCTGGCCGGCGGCCTCACCTGCTGGCGGGTTGGTTGCGGGCGGTTGAACCGGTGGAACATTATTATCAGACATTTCCAAACTCCTGTTAGAAAACACGTAAACTCAAGACCCACGAGAATAACTCACCGCACCGATTTTGTCATCCCGCAGGTCCCAGTCGCACCTCAAGCCAACGCATACCACCCCTCAAACCGCGCCTCCATCGGACCCACACCACCACCCGATCCGAATGCGCTTCTCAAATCCGAGGCGCATGTGTTACCCATATCCGAGCCGTGTGCGTTTCCCATATCCAAGCTGTGTGTGTTTCCCAAATCCGAGCCGCGACCGTAAGGGAGCGGTAACCCCGGCCCCCCGACAACCTCGATCACCCCAGAATCCGCTTCCTGCTTCGGGCCTGTTTTGTGCCACGCAATGGACCATTGTTTCTCCGCAACCCGGGGAAAGCGGTACATCACGGGCTTTTACATTTTTTGCTTGCGGGCGTGATTTTTTTTATCCGTTGAAAGCCGATTGCGGAGCAGTCGCACGTGATCTCGGTGCGTACGGAAACTCGCGTCAAGTCGAACGGATTTCAGCAATTCCAATACACGATGGACTTCTCCATCGGTCAGCAACGTCTCCCTGCACGAGGCAATGTAGCGGATGCACCCGCCAACATTCGTTACATTTGCCGGAACCTGCCGTTTAAAGCGGGCGCTTCCGACAAATACAACAACCGATTTGATTACTCCCCGTCGCAGACCCAGTACCTCGGATAACACTGCCGCATGTTTGAAATTTTGTCGAAGCGGGTTTTGAAATTGAAACGATTTTCTCCGGAATTTCTGTGTCCACTGCGAGTCACGGTCTGTACCAAAAATCCAGCCGCTCATATTTTTTGTCTCGATTACAAATAATCCGTAGGCTGAAACAATGATGTGATCGATCTGCGTTGTTCCGTTATCCGATCGGACGGTAATATTTTTGATTAAATGGTACCTCTTTCGGCTCAAGAACAGGCGGAGCGCCGCATTTACCTGGAATTCTCCCCACCAGCCTTTCACAAACGGGGAGCGCAGCAGCCCCGCGGCCACGCCCATTGCCACGATTAGTGTGATCAACTGCATCAATCTCATTCCCCCACAAGGGAGTCAACTTCGCACCACCACAACGAGCCTTCAGTCATTGGTATTCCCACCATCCGGCCTGCTCTCGCAACAAGCAAACCGTGCTATAAAATAAGATGGTTTATGAGAGCTGCTCTGCTACACCAGCTCTGCCACCGACTTCCCCGATTCCGCAAGGTCCTCAAGCACGATTTCCACTATCCCAAATTTTGTACGCCCGGATTCGGAACCAACAGTTCCGTCGAACACAAGCAAAACCATATGCTATCGCCGAGCCGCGGAATGGCAATGCCAGGCCGGCACATTGCGAAAACCACAAAACATGAATCGTTGGCCGCATCTTTGTGGCAGAAGGCATTGCGGGCTGCCGCGGAGGGAGTGCGGGGTCATTTCTGGTTTGGCGTAATGTTTCTCAATTCAGTCACGACCTGCTGCCCGTATGCGAACAAAGCTCTCGCCGGAGTATCTGCTTGCTCGGTCGCGGTTAAAGGGAATGAAACGGTACGTACCCCGGATGGTGTTACCATGTAAAAGCGCAGTGTCTGCCCGTCCGGGTAGGGAAAGGCGGTGGTGGGTCCGGTAATACTTAGAAAGTGCTCCGCGCAGCGAGTAAACGCAATGGCGGCCTCGCGGACTCTCTCGTGACCACCGCCGCCAATAATGCCAAAAGTGGAGGTCGTGTAAAGGCTCGCATCACCTCCGGAGGAGGAGAGTACCGACACAATTTGCTCACCCACAGGCCAATCCATGACCACAGCAACAACCTCACCGTTATTTGAACCGTTGCCTTTTTCGGGAATCCGCGTAAGCCAACCGGTGCGCATTTCTCGCATCATTTCAGCCGGGCTTGTTGCAGGTGAACCCATATAGTCTCTCCATTCGAGGTCGCGAGCCGAGGTTGCCGTCGGTCATTTTACTAAATCGATACCCATTATAGCCGGCGAGCGAATTCGCCCAATCTTTTATTGAGTCTCTCCTCGCTGGTGCCTCTCTGACCAAATCGTCTGTGCCCGGATTTAGCTCGCGTCGGGAGGGGGGAACTGCGCCGCAGTAGAATCCGCGCCGCCACCCCAATTTCAAACGGCCAGAATGCGAAAACTTAACGATCATATATGGTATGTTAATTGCAAATAATGACTGTAGACGATAAAATATGATATGTAACTTTCGGGGAATCTATATGGCCAACCCGCCAATCCAGTTGTACACGCCCGGCGAAGTGGCCCGGCTGCTGGCTGGACGCATTCGAGCCGAACGCTTGCGGCAGGGATGGAAGCAGGAGACGCTGGCCAGGCGGTCCGGCGTATCCTTGCCGACCATTCGACGCTACGAACGAACGGGCCAAACTTCGGTCGAGAACGTGCTGAGACTTTGCGGCGCACTGGGCCGGCTTGCCGAACTCGCCGACGTACTCCAGCCGCCGCCCGCATCGTCTATTGCGGAACTGGAATCTCGTGTCACGCATTTCCAGGACAGGAAGCGGGGGGTGCGATGAGACAATTGACGGTCAAGCTGCAACGCCGCCCCGGTGAGGTGCTGCCTGTCGGCACACTCGCCGAGCAGGATCGGCGCATCTACTTTCAGTACGATGCCAAGTTTCTGCAGACCGGTCTGGAACTGTCTCCCTTCAAACTGCCCGCCCGGAGCGGTCTGATCGAACACACCGACCGCGCATTTGGTCCTCTGCCCGGCGTTTTCGACGACTCCTTGCCCGATGGCTGG
>JAJZCT010000054.1 GCA_021828925.1 Planctomycetota bacterium | reverse complement strand
GATTCCCGGCCTGCTGGTGCACAACGCCCTGATGAAGGCCAACTGCTTTTGCATGGCCTTTGGGAAAGTTGATCCGCTTGAGGTCTATCGGCGGCTTAAGCAGTATGAGTTTAATGTCATCATGGGTGAACCCACCTGGCTGATTCGTCTGACGGAACTCGCTGAAGAACACGGCAGCGTACCATTGAAGCTGCTGATCGGTGGAGCGGAGGAAATGCCGCGCGAGGCCATCGGATGGATGAACCGCGTGTGGCAAGGCGCCAAAGTACGCATGTGCTATGGCAGCGTGGAACTCGGCAGCGGCCTGGGGTATCAGCCCTGTGATCAGCCGGACGTTTATCATCTCGACGATACCGACTTTTATCCGGAGGTCATTGAACCGGATACCAGCGGACTTGGGGAACTAGTGTTTACAACCCTGCGCCGCACGGTTATGCCGCTGGTGCGCTATCGCACGCGGGATATCACGCGACTGATTCCGGAACCGTGCCCCTGCGGTCTAAGCGGCATGCGTATGAGCCGCCTGCGCGGCCGGCGGGACGAATTGATTGTCGCCAGCGGCGGCAATTTATATCCGTTGATGTTTGAAAATATTCTGCGGGCCGTCGAAGGTTTAACACATGACTGGCAAGTGGTTTTCAAACTCGATGCCTTACGCGAAATTATGGAAATTCACGTGGAAAGCCTCCGCACCGATGACGAACAGGTGCGGCGGGACATCCAACAGCAGATGCGTTTGCAGTATCCGGATTTGACCAAAAACCTGGACATTGGCATATTTGATTTGCGCATGATCCCGCATCCGCCCGGTTTTCTCCGCCGTGATCGCAAGCTCAAACGCATGGTGGATCAGCGCTACGACTACTCTGATGCGGCAGCGGTTTCGGCGGCGACAAGCAGCAAGGAGGCCGCCCATGCCGGTTAAACATCAGCGCACATTATTGATTGTCGGTGACAGCATCAGCTTGGGCATTGCGGAAATCCGCGGTGCCGATGTGATCGGCAGAGTGCAACGGAGCTATCTGGATATTCTGCAGGCCGGATTGCCGGACATCAAGTTTATTGTGGACGCGGACATTCATCGCACCACAGCCGACGCGTTGGAACTTATTGATTCATTGCTGCAAGAGCATCATCCCGATGCGGTGCTGGTGATGCTGGGCGGCAATGATGTGGATTTGCTGTGGAAACGTTTTGTTATCAGCAACGGAAAAATTGTGCAGAATCGCATTCGCGTGGATCGATACTCCGCCAACCTGACAAAAATGGCGCAGAAGATAATCTCCGCCGGTGCATTGCCGATTCTTACTGATGTGCCTAGTCACGCGCTGGATATCCGCGGCCGATATTTATCGCAATTAAGCGGCAAAGATGTCAGCTCGATGATCCAGGCTCATGGCGGCCAGCCGGTTTCCGATCAAGCCCTGGAAGTGTATCGGGTAGCCGGGGCTAAAGTGGCGGCGGAACTGGAATGTCCATTTGTGCGGTACGGCACGTCTCTAAGCCGCTTGCCGCTGGAAAGCGTATTCGGCCCCGATGGCGTGCATCCCAACGATTATGCCCATGCCCTGATCGCCGGAGAATTAACGGCGGTCATTCAAGCGGTACTGGAAAAGTCCCGCTCGGCGGAGATCGGATCCAAAGCGTGAGCATTCCGACTCAAAAACGCCGTCGGTTGCTGCTGGAAACAGTGGGGCGGTTGACCATGAAAATCGGGCACGGGTTTACCGGTTGTGCCGCAGCGCCGCGAGAAACTGCAGGACGGAGGCGTTCATTTGCGGATTGCCATGAATCAGGGCGTTGGCTATGGTTTTGGAAACGTTGCGTAGTTTAATTTTAACATGCATGACCGCCAGTAATGCCTGAGTTTGCAGAATCATCGCCCGCTGCTGGGTCGGTGGAGCCTTGGCATAGGCCAGAAAGAAGGCTTCAAGTTTCGCCCGGCGTTTCATCGCCAGCGCTTGTCGTTGGTGAGTGGTCATTTTGCCGGCCCCCCGGCTATCAAGAAGCCACAATACCGGAAAGGCCAGCGGCTTACCGCGCGTGCGCGCCATAATGGCGGCCACTTTCGGCAATTGGGGTTTCTGCGCCGCAGTCGCTGTTTCGTGCAACCAAACCATTCTTCCATAGACGAATATCAAAGCCAGTACCAGAAAAGCCAGCACCAGCGCCATTCGATGTTGGCGTGAAAAATGCTTTAACCGCGTTGTAAGCGGGGATTTTACCATTGCTGAAGTCTCCACATAAAGCCTTAGTGAAATCAAGGTGAAAACAGCTGTTGGCCGGAATTCGGAGACATATCCAATACATTTCCAACATGCCAGTCCGCAAAGAGGATATTCACCGATCCCGGCTGGCCCGGCGGGCCATGGAATGTGGACATGTCCGCCAGTACCCAAGTGCCGACAGCCGGCAGAATCTTATACAAATTAAGAGAATTGTTGGGCGGACCAATGCGCAAATTCTGGAGTACATCACCCGCCAGCAGCATATTATATTGGTAACTGGTTCCCTCCGCGGCAAAATAAGAGGGATAGGTTTTATTGGATTCGACATCGAGAAATGAATTAATATCCGCCGGACAGCGCCAGACCCCGGCATTGCCACGATCATTCTTAGAAGGTACCCAATCAATGGGAATGGGGGTCAGAATAGCAGCGGGCGGCACCACATTACCAACGACGCACTGGATCGGCGGCGGATCATAAACAAATGTTCCCTGCTCGGTGGGAATCGGCCCCGGATCATTAACGGTTGGCATCAGCGGCGAGGCCGGAAAAATCTCATGGCTTTGGCTTTGAAGATAAATCTGAAATTCCTGGCCGATACTGTGCAGATGCGCGGCGCATGCGGTTTTTTCCGCCGCCCGCCAGGCCCCGGCCAGTGCCGGCAACAGCAAACCAATCAACAAGGCGATGATGGAAAGCACGACCAGCAATTCGATGAGCGTAAATGCCAGGCCCCTGCGAAAGTTCATCTTCATAGCTTATATCCTGTCGTCAAGATAACTCTATATCCATATCATACTACGCCCGCGGCCATACGCCGGTTACAACGCAAGGTTAACTTTTGAACCACTGCCGGTGGAACTCCGGAATTTGACTCCCGTAGCGGCTGCCGATAATAGAGACCTGAAGTAATTATTGCAGCGCCCCTGGTTGTGCCGGCCGATTGGAGGCCGTCACTTGGGTACCGTGGTATGTTGGAACCCATCTGTCAAAAGCTCATGAACCGGTTGACTTGACCGCCAATTTGGCCGCGATCTCGGTGACATGTTTACCCTGGAATCGGGCGATGGCCAGTTCATTTTCACTGGGACTGCGATCACCTTTTGCGCCGGCCAGGGTGGTGGCTCCGTAAGGCGATCCGCCGCTGACTTGATCCATGGCAAGGAGTCTCTGTTCAGAATAAGGCACGCCGACAATCACCATGCCATGATGCAGCAACGTGGTGTGAAAACTGGTAATAGTGGTTTCCTGCCCGCCATGCTGCGAGGCGGTGCTGGCAAAGACGCTGCCGACTTTTCCGATCAAACCGCCGGTAGCCCAAATTTGGCCGGTCTGATCCAGAAAATTCCGCATTTGTCCGGCCATGTTGCCAAAGCGCGTAGGGGTACCAAAAATGATGGCATCCGCTTGTGTAAGCTCCGCCGGCGCGATGACGGGTACATGGGCAAACATCTTCTGCGCCCCCGTGGCACCGTGTTTTTCAAGAATATCCGCCGGAATGGTTTCCGGTACACGGAAAATTTTTACTTCCGCCCCGCTGACTTCCCGCGCCCCGGCGGCAACAGCTTCGGCCATATGCCAGATGTGGCCATACATGCTGTAAAACACCACGTGAACTTTAACCGACATAACAAACTCCTCATAAGAAAGAACCAACACCAACTGGTTTAATACTATACTTTATAATCTCGATAGTCAAATCCAATGGCCCAGGGAACCCTCCAGTTGATCCAGCAAGCCATGCAGCGCACGTTGTTGCGCGGGAGATAAGCTCTCCATCATCAGTCGCACCTGTTTGGCGGCCAATGGGGCAGCTTTTTTAACCATGTCAAAGCCTTTTTCCGTCAGATGCAGGCAATGCGCCCGGCCATCGTGCGGATTCTGCCGCCGAATAATCCATTGGTTTTTTTCCATCCGCCCCAGCACCGTGCAGACATTCCCTTTCGTCACCAGCAGACATTGCGCCAATTCCTGCTGTGATAATCCGGCTTTGCTGTTTAAGATCATCAGCACTTCAAACTGGGAAATGGTCAGTTCAATGTCGCGCAAGCTGCGATCCAACTGTTTGGTCATCAGGGAATGGATCCGGGCAATGGCCAGCCAATTTTCCCGCGGCAACTGCGCTTCAGGTACCAGCACGTTGAGGCACCGTGACACACCGGAACTATTTGACGCTCTACTCATTAGTTTAATGGTATACTAATACCGATTGTCTGTCAAGCTGGATTTCCGGCAGCTGGATTTCCGGCACTTGAGTTTACAAACGCGAATTTAGGATTTTATCATTGACTTTTGGAGTTGAAATCCGACAATACACCCAATTCATGTTGCGTTCCGCCGGAAGTGAGCGGGAACGGTGCCATAAACAGGAGTCTTTGCCATGAAAGCGTCGCGTTTTACCATTCTCACAATGGCTGCGGTACTTTCCGCGGGTCTCGTCGGTTGCTCGAGTCAGGGCAATGAGCAGATTGACCACCTCACAGTTTCGCAGGTGTCGCGGCAAATTATTCGCGGGAAAACCACCGCCGACCAAGTGAAGGCTGATCTGGGTGATCCGTTGAAGGTTTCATATATCGGCAACGGCAATCAGCAATGGGAATATGACTATACCAAGTTACATCTGACAACCACCGATTTCCTGCCGTTTATCAACGCGGTGGAAACCAACGCCCGCGGCACAAGAAAATCTCTGGTAATTTTATTTAACCATCAGGGTGTGGTTGAACACTACAGCCTGACATGCTCTAAAATTTACAAGCACCGCGGGCTGTTTAACTGACCGATATAGCGCGCGTTTGATAGCACTTACCGCAAAACTCCGCCTTGAAGGATCAGATGATTGCCTGGCCCGGGAGATCGGTCGCAGCGCGAAATTACTTTTGCCGTAGAAGCCGGGACTGAAATTCGCCGCGGGTGCAACGGCGTGGGTTATGCAACTGTCATGGTTTTATTGCCCGTGATCTCATTTTCCGGTAAAATAATTCAGGAATCAGGCATGAATGGCGATTATAATCGTCCCGCCGCAAAATATCGGTGTAACAAAGTACAGGTTTTAATCAATGCTCACGGACGCTGAACTTGAACAGTTACTTTTCGACCTGGAATCAGACCGCGCCGAACGTAAGCGGGATGCGTCCAATATGGATATTATTCGGAAAACGACATGCGCTTTTGCCAATGACTTGCCGGATCATCAGAAGGCCGCTGTGATTTTCATCGGGATTGAAGATGACGGCCGCCCTGCGGGCCTGATGGTCACGGATCAGCTTCTTCGGATGCTGTCCGATGTTGCGACCGATGGCAATATCCTGCCTCTCCCCCACTTGCTGGTCCAGAAAAGAATACTGAGAGGTGCCGAAGTTGCGGTGATGATCGTTGAACCAGCTGAGGCACCGCCTGTGCGGTTCCGTGGTACGGTATGGGTACGGATCGGACCGAGAAGGGCCATCGCCTCACAGCAGCAGGAGCATCGGCTGGCGGAAAAGCGACGCTTCAAAGACATGCCATTTGACATACAGCCCGTGACCCATGCCGGCCCGGATACGCTGGACGAGCCATTGTTTAAAACAGTTTACTTACCGCAGGCGGTCTCTCCCGAAACGCTGGCGGAGAATCATCGGACGCTTCTTGAGCAACTTGTTGCCTTGCGCATGGCAGGAAACATATATCCAAACCATCCCACGAATTGCGGCATCCTGGTGCTGGGTAAAGACCCCACTGACTATATTCCCGGC
Source organism: Planctomycetota bacterium (assembly GCA_021828925.1). The sequence continues at coordinate 5,024 of JAJZCT010000054.1, read as the reverse complement.
GCGTACATACAATTTGTCCGAATCGCGGGCTTGCAGATTGGAGAGCCGATTTCTGATTCCAGGGAAATTCGCGGCCCGCTTCCGACGTTGTTAAGCAGTCTGGATGAAGTTCTGAAAATCAACATTCAAACCACGACGGATTTTACATCTGCGGACCGCGAAGTTCGCCGCCCTGACTATCCGATTGTCGCTTTGCAGCAGCTGGCCAGAAACGCCGTCATGCACCGCTCCTACGAAGGTACGAATGCACCGGTGCGGATCACATGGTTTAGTGACCGGGTGGAAATTCAGAATCCGGGCGGTCCGTTCGGCCGTGTGACCAAGGAAAATTTCGGTTCGCCTGGAGCCAATGATTACCGGAATAGTTACCTTGCCGAAGCCATGAAACATCTGGGTTATGTGCAGAGATTCGGTTTTGGCATCACCCAGGCTCGTCAGGAAATGGAGAAAAACGGAAATCCACCTTTGGAATTTCAGGTGGAAGTGTCTCATGTCGGGGTGATTTTAAGGAAACGCCCATGAGCATTCCAGTTATTAGTTTTTTTAACAATAAAGGCGGCGTCGGCAAGACTTCCCTGGTTTACCATCTGTCGTGGATGTTTTCCGACTTGGGAATGAAAGTGCTCGCCGCCGATCTTGATCCACAGAGCAACCTCACCGCCGCATTTATAGATGAGGGGAAACTGGCCAGGATGCTTTGGTCCCGCGAACGGGCATCAACCATTTACCAGTGTCTGGCCCCGTTGATAAACCGCAGCGGTGACATCGCGGATCCGGATTACGAAATCATCTCGGAACACCTAGCACTGGTTCCCGGAGATATGAAACTTGCCGGTTTTGAAGATGAGCTTTCAGAGAATTGGCCGAAGTGCCTTAGCGGCAACGAAGGAGCATTTCGTGTCGTGTCGGCTTTCTGGCGCGCCGTGCAGAGCGCGGGGCGAAAATTCAACGCACAGGTTATTATTGTGGACCTCGGTCCCAACCTTGGCTCCATCAACCGCAGCGCTTTGATTGGATCAGATTTTGTTGCTATTCCTCTGGGTCCGGATTTGTTTTCCCTGCAAGGCCTCGAAAACCTCGGCCCGACATTGCGCATCTGGCGGCAGGAATGGCAGCAGCGCCTTGGTAAGCGGCCGGCTGGCGGTCTGGAATTGCCACAGGGGATTATAAAGACCATTGGATATATGGTGATACGGCATTCCATCCGGCTCGACCGTCCAATTCAGGCGTTTGATCGTTGGATCGCAAAAATTCCAGGCACCTACCGCACAAGCGTTCTGGATATACCGCCCTCAGCGTCTGTGAATATTGATAATGACCCCAACTGCATCGCCAATCTCAAAGATTATCGCAGTCTCATGCCGCTGGCCCAGGAGGCACGCAAGCCGATGTTTCATCTTCAATCGGCGGATGGTGCGCTGGGCGCTCATATTCACGCGGTGGCCAATGTACGCACGGATTTCACGCTCCTGGCCCGGGAGATCGCCCGCCGCACTGAATTACCGCTGCCGTAGGAGTCGGGGCGAAAATTCGCCGGGGGCGAAGCGGCGAGATTTTTGCTCTCATCAAGCAGCGGCGATGATGGCGTACTTCACCAGGAGTGTACGCCGAGGAGCCGCGCCGCAGAGGGGGGGCAAAAACCACACCGCCCCGCAGGGCGGGCCTGAAATGCGCCAGCTGCTTTGTTGTCGGATCACCCGCGCCCATGCGGCTGGAGCCGGGAACCGGGAATTCTGCGGAAGCGCTGGCGTTGCTATTTTGCTCGGCACGCGAACCTACCGGCTAACTTCTGATTGTACTGAAGCTGTACCCTGTAACCCGTTGTGTTCCACCACCGGCGAAGCCGGCGGCTTTGTGGGGGACGGCAAATCAGGTTTTTGGGAAGTTATTTGGGACCCGTTGCTAATCTGCGGCGGCGGGAAAATTTCATGGGCGCCCGGCGCGAATGCGGTAGCGCGGGCGGCCTACGGTAAGGCCTTTGCCGGCTAAGCGCATGGCCCAGAAGGCGATGCAGGATATGACCGCCAGAGCTAATATCATGGCCATTCCCCGGAAAGCTCCGTTGGCGGCCAACAGGGAGGCGTCATAAGCGAAGAGGGTAAACAACCCCACAAGCATGATGCGTTCACCCCGTTTTCGCGGTGCCTCATGATGATTAAATACTTGCCGCAGGACCCAACTGAAATAAAGCACCGCCACCACCGCGGGACCGATGGCGTCGATCAGCACGCCACGTGTGATACTGCCGCGCAGCAGCATGATTAAGACTGCAAACACATCGATGAACGCAACCGAGGCCAGGAGCTTCCAGATGCCGGCAATACGCAGTCGCGGGCGTTTGGATTCCAGACGATAGGAAACAGCCGTGGCCACGGCGATGTGCGTAAAGAGAAACAACGATAAAATCAGAAATCCCGCATCCGGCCGGCCGATCAGGCAGTTAACTGCGCGAATCAGGCCCAGGGCGATAAAGCCAATGTATCCCAGATATTTTCCGGTGGCGTTATAAAAAACAATCATCAGGCTGATCGTCATCGCCAGCATCAGGGCGACGGGAAAGTGCAGCGGTTCAAACCAGGATAACAACGTTGCGGAAAATAATCCTAACAGCATCAGCACCAGGCTTAACACAATGACCGCCGGCACACTAAGCCGCCCACTGGGAATAGGCCGCCAGGGAGCAAACAGACGATCCCGCCGCGAATCCAGCAGATCATTAAGAGCCATGCCGAAGGTGTAAAGGAAAAACGAGGCCAACGCCGCCAGGGCAAATTCAGCGACCGGGTCCGTGACGGCGCTGCGGCCGGGAATTTTGAGAAACATCAGGGTCCAGACATCGGCGACGGCGGTCAGCGCCAGGGCAACGCGCATAATTTGAAAAACAGCCAATATGGAACCCATGGCGACTCCGATGTCTAGTGCTCTGTCAAGCCTACAAATTAGGCTTGACAGAGCACTAGGGCTGGTATTGATAATCATCGACAATCGCCACGATGCAGGCATCCACCGGCAGCGGTGGATCAAATGGATTGGCCGCCTCACGCCCCTCTTCATATACCACCAGCGACCCCTCCGATGCACCGGTGACATCCATTGCCAGGATCGTCCAGCGGATCGGCTGTTGATTAAAATCCAACGGCTCAAGCAAAACGAACCGCTGCGTTTCCAGTCCCGGAAGCCGAACGCGGGCTTCAATTCGACCAATGACTTTACCTAAATACATACGTTATTCCAAAATCCCGCTGGTTGTCGCTATTGGGTTACCTGCCGCCGGCGGGCGAATCAACCAACGCCATGATACCCAGTCGCATGGGGCAATGGGGATCGGTTTTGAGCATATCCTGCACGCCCCGGCCATCACTTACCACCAGCACCCGCATACCCTTGGCCGCGCCGAGCACATCAGCCGCAATTTGTGGAAAGCCGCTGGGCTGACCACTGATGGGGTCAATGGGCTGGACAATTAAAAGCCGCGCACCGGCCATGGAGGCGTGCTTTCTGGTGGCGGTTACCGTGCCTTTAACCATGGCAATAAACATACAGTGCCTCATGTGCATCCGCGTCAGACGGACAAGTTATTTCAACTGCGTTTGAAAACCAATTGGCCGTTGGCATCGATACGATCTATTAACGCGATGACCACGGCATCCGTGGAGGTGCTTTTCATACTCGGGGCCATGCGGGCGGAACTGCCCTGCGTAAGGACCACGAATTCCCCTTCGCCGGCACCGAGATCATCATTGGCCACCAGCACGGTCTGCCCCGGCACAAGCTGTCCGTCTTTGAGGACATGAGCATGCGCCAAGACCAGCTTTTTGCCGTCAAAACCGGCATCTTTTACGGTTGCGACAACCGTACCGACAATTTTTGCGATAATCACAGACAACTCCTCGTGCAGGTTCAATTTTCAAAGCCGATTATCGCACGCGAAGGCATCCTTGCCAAGCCCCAGGGCGATGACAACGGCATAAACGGTACGCAGCCATGCCGCGTGCGCGTCAGAACGGGTTATGGGGGAGTTGGAATCATGCGTGCCGGATTGGGGTGCAAATATTTTCCGCAGCCGCGTTGGGCTTTCAGCCGTAACCAGTCCATTAGCTCAATGCGGGAGCGTTGAGTTGGCGGCGGAATATGGTTTGATGACACGGTGCGTTGGTCCGTCGCGACTGGTTTCACAGAAATGTCAATGTAACCGCAGGGATAGTGATCCACAGATTTCACCGATTAACAAAGGCCTGCATCCGGATGGGGCGTTGGCTCAAAGCGGCCGTTTATGTACGCCGGGAACGCGACGGGAAAGAACCGCGGATTACGCTGATAACGCGGATACCAGTAGGATTGGTTTGGGATCGTTGCGGTATGGGCGGCGGAGAAAAGCAGTTCTGATTGCCATTACAGTTATCAAACAGCGTTGTGAGCGACGCGTATGGAGGTCTCGGAGCATGGAAGCCCGGTGTTTATCCGCGTAATCCGCGTAATCCGCGGTCAATTAACAGTCTATTTTGGATGGGTGTGCGACACTTTACGCAGCCCTACACCGGCCAACGGATGAGCGGTTGGCCCAATAACGTTCCCAGCGTTGATTTTGGCTCATCCACGTGGCGCGTAGTGCCAAGATGCATTCCGCACCTTGGATGTTCCGGAATTGGTCCGTACCTTTGACGCGTTTATTGAACCGTTTCATTCCCGACTCGGTGTTGCCCGAGCCGATCGGTCAGCCTTTCTTCCTCACCCGCGTAAAGTGTCACGCACCCGATCCACAGATTTCACCGATTAACAGATTTCCATCCAATTAGCTCAATGCGGAAGCGTTGAGTTGAACGCGGAAATGGGATTTGATGACACGATACGCTTCGGCCCGTCGCGGTTGGTACGGCACGTGCCGGGTTGGAGTGCGACCATTCTCCGCGACGACGTCCCGCAACCAACCGCGAGGCTTCCGCGTCAGGATGGGCCGTGGGTGGATTTGGTATCAAACCTTGCCGGGTTAAACCGCGTAATACTTCCGTGACCGCGTTTCGCAT
>JAJZCT010000053.1 GCA_021828925.1 Planctomycetota bacterium | reverse complement strand
GCAACCCGCCTCGCTGGAATACTATTGCTCGGCAGCGGCGTGCTGAAAGTTGTGCACCTCGCACGGGTCCCTGCTGCCGTACCAACCGCCCACCGTGTTCCGGGCGCGCTGCCCGTGTTAATCGCCCTCGAAACATTCCTCGGCCTCTGGCTGGTTAGCGGAGCACTGCCGCGTGCGGCGAGGCGGGTTGCAATCGGCTGTTTCAGCGTGTTTGCTTGCTACACGCTCTATGAGGCACTGGCCGGCAAAGCTGATTGCGGTTGCTTCGGGCAGGTGCAGGTGAACCCGTGGTTTACATTTATTCTGGATGTTTCACTTGCACTGGCGCTGACGTTCCTTGGAAAACCCGGTGCCGGAAAGGCGGGGAATTCCCGGTGGGCACGGCAGAAATGGCCGGTGGCTGCCGCGGCGGCAATTGGCCTGGCAGTCGGTGTTACCGTGGCCATGCTGCATCCGAAAGTTGTTTCCGCCGCCAACGGCCTGGCTTCCGCAGACAACAGCAGAATTGTCATTCTGGAGCCGCACCATTGGATTGGACATCGCCTGCCGGTACTGGGGCATATTGTAAGCCAGCATGGAAACACGCCACTGGGTCAGCGACTGGCAACCGGTAATTGGGTCATCATGTTCTACCACGCGAGTTGTGACGAGTGCCGCCGCACGATCCCGATTTATGAGCAGCTCGCACAGCGCGAAATGCTGGCTGGCAAAACGCCGCATGTGGCATTTGTCCGCGTGCCATCCGGCTCCGGGGTTTCAGCCCGTGGCCTGTTTCATTCCAACATTGCCCTGCATGGAACCATGGACGCAACCCATGACTGGTTCGCCGAAACCCCCACCGTCTTGCAAATGCGAAGCGGCAGAGTGGTTGCGGAAGCCTCGGGACACGCTGCAATGGATATTCGGTGGATGGAATCGCGGCGGCCCTGATGGTGTAAATGCATTATTGCATGTGGTCGGTGCGTGGCGCTGCTACTACGCCGATACGAAATCTGGCCAAGGGCTCTCCGTTCTGGCGAATGCGTGTGAAGGATATTGAGATGGAAAGCCGGGAACCACGGCTGCTTGTAGGCGTAACATAATTCCGTTCCTGGCTGCGCGATGAGGCTGGCAGCGACGGCGGCAATCGGAGTGCGGAACTGCACCGCTGATTCCAGCCCCCGGAACACACCGGCCAGTGAGAGTGGTTTATGCCGGATCGGAAGAAATCTGAATGACCGAAAGGGGAAGCAGTTGAAGACGCAATGCTGCCGTTACTCCACCGCACTGCGAGTCTGGAAAATTTTTTCGCTGGCCCTAATCATAGCGGCTGCGTTGGCCGCCCCCAAATGCGAGGCAGGTCCGCAAGCGCTACCGCACACAGCCCAGTTGCCGCGGAACGCGGTTTGGCCCTCGGAATTGTGCGAAACGCACTTTTGGCAATTATCGCCGCAACGCTCTGGCTCCGGCCGCCGGAGCGGGGCCCCAGGTCTGAGTTTTCCGGCATTGCATTGCAGGAACTGCCTGAAGGCGGGGTGATGAGGCATATCGCTGCGTCCCATTTCAGCCACCAGCGGCGGTAACGGAGGAAACGCCGGGATTGCCCGAATTTAGCCCTGTCGCCGCCTGTTCGTCGGCGTGGTAGCTTGAGCGCACCAGCGGGCCGGATTCCACAACTGAAAATCCCATATCCAGTCCCACTGATTTCCAATGCGCAAATTGTTCCGGTGTAACCCAGCGGTCGATCGGCAGATGTTCCCGTGTGGGTTGCAAATATTGTCCCAGTGTCAGAATGTCCACATGCGCCAGGCGAATGTCCTTAAGCGTTTGCAGCAGTTCATCATCCTTTTCGCCGATGCCCAGCATCAAGCCCGTTTTTGTGGTAAAGCCCCGTTCTTTCGCCCGTCGCAGCAGTTCCAGCGACCGCTGATATTTAGCCTGGGGACGCACGCGAAAATATTGGCTCGGCACGGTTTCCACATTATGGTTGAGAATATCCGGTTTCGCATCCAGTACCCGGTACAGATCATCCCAATGACCGCAGAAGTCCGGAATCAGCACTTCAATCGTAGTGTTTGGCGACGCCGTGCGCACGCCCGCAATGGTTTGCGCCCAGATGCCTGATCCGCCGTCTTTCAATTCATCGCGATTCACCGAAGTAATCACAATATGCCGCAGTTTCATCATTGCGGCGGTCTGGGCCACCCGCCGCGGTTCATCGAGGTCCAAAATGGGCGGACGTCCCGTTTTAATATGGCAGAATCCGCAGCTGCGCGTGCACACATCGCCCAGAATCATGATGGTCGCCGTGCCCCGGCCCCAGCACTCGCCCATGTTCGGGCATTTCGCTGATTCACATACCGTATGGAGCCGGTGTTCATCAATCACCGCGCGCACACGGGTATATCCCGGTCCGGCCGGAAGTTTCACTTTTAACCAGGATGGCTTCCGCCCCGGCTGCATGTAATCCGGGCGGTTATCGGCGGGGGCTAACGGTAAAGAAACGGGCGCACTCACTGAAAATTCCTGTATGAACCCATCCGATGGCGAACAGCCGCTCAACGGAATCAATATCCGGATTATATCACAGCCGGGCCGCCTTGATAAATGCCCGCACCTTGGCAGGGTCCTTTATTCCCGGACGCCCCGCATATTCCACACCGCTGGAAACATCCACCGCCCACGGGCGCAATATGCCAGTGGCACCGCCAACATTTTCACTCGTCAGGCCGCCCGCAAACACCAGCGGCGGCAGATCGCGCAGTTCGCCGCTGCTCCGGGCTGAAGCCAGGAGCGATCCATCCATCCGCGTGCCGGTGCCGCCGTAGCCTTGTGCTGAAAAGGCATCCAGTAATATTGCCGCGGCGGCAAATGGCAAAGCCCGCACTTGCGCTTTAACCGCCCTGAGATCCTCGCGACTCGCGATGCGAAATACCGGCCAATATTCCGCCGCATCTCCCGGCAAACATTGCGCGGCGGTTAAATCACCATAAAGCTGGAAGATTCGTACGCCATGTTCCTGTGCCAGTTGATTCGCTGCCGCAAAACCCTCCGCGGTGCTCAAGTCAACCAATGCCACCGCTTTTCCGGAAGCTCCGATACCATTGAGAATTTCCGCCGCCTGTAAAACCGTTATTTTCCGCGGCCCGGCAAACAGATTCAATCCGATAAAATCCGCGCCCGCCTCCAGCGCCACCAGCGCATCATGCCGTTGAGTAATGCCACAAATTTTTATTTTTATCTGCGCCATAGTCTCTTCTATTGTATGCTCATGCCGCCCATACCGTAGCCCGCCGCATCAACACACTGCGTGTGGTGCCGGTAAAATCATTGTTTTCTGATGTGGTGCCGGCCTTACGGCACAAGGATGGCCGGCGAGGAAATATTGAGAAAATTCTTCAGCAGACTGTAGCCTTCGGGAGTCAGAAAACTTTCCGGGTGAAACTGTACGCCGTGCAGCGGCCAATGTGTATGTTGCACGCCCATGATCTCATGTTCATCCGTCCAGGCCGTGACGATAAATTCCGCCGGCAGCGTGCCGGGGCGGATAACCAGGCTGTGATACCGTGCGGCTTCAAAGGGGTTGGACAGACCGGCGAAAATGCCCTGGTTATGATGGTAAATCAGTGACGTTTTGCCGTGCATCAGGCGATAATTGCGCTCCACAATTGCCCCGAACGCATGGCCAATGCACTGATGGCCCAGGCAAACGCCCAGAATGGGCAGGCGCGGGCCAAAATGCCGCAGAACGTCGTTGCTGATGCCGGCTTCACGCGGCGTACACGGTCCGGGCGAAATGATGATTTTTTCCGGCTGCCACTTTTCAATTTGCTCGATGGAGACTTTATCGTTACGAACAACCTCAATCACCCGCGTGGAATCAATTTCCCCCAGCCGCTGCACGAGGTTGTAGGTAAATGAGTCATAATTATCAATCAGCACAATCATGCGGGGAATTATATCGCCAGTGGCGGCAAAGTGGAAAAGCCGGTTTTCATCGCTCCAGATTCAGCCAGTGAATCTGTTCCCGCGTAAGCTTGATTTTCAAGGCCTCCATGCTTTCACGGGTTTCGTCAATGCTTGCCGGGCCGATCATTGGAAACGTCGCAAACGGCTGACACAGCACATACGCCAAAGCAATCACAATTGGCGTTACACCCAATTTACGGGCCAGTTCGCGTGCTTTTTCCTGCCGGCGGAAATTGTCCGGAGAATACCAGCACCGCACCAGCTCCGCATCGGAAGTTTTATCCGGTGCCGCACGGTCCGTGAAAAAGCCGCGGGCCTGACTGCTCCAGGGCATAAGAATGATTTCATTGTTCTCCAGCCAGGTGCGCCATTCAAGATCCGATGACGAAAGACAGCCCGCCCAGGGAGGATGAATCATCCGCGCAAGGCTGAAGTTATTGCTGATGGCGCAAAAGCCGGTTAACCCGCGGGATCGGGCGCTGAAATTAAACGCTTCAATGCGCGGTATGCTCCAGTTGGAAGCGCCAAATGCCCGGATTCGCCCGGCACGTTTATGTTCATTAAGCACATCGACAAACTGATCCACCGGCACGGCCGGATCATCACGGTGCATCATGTAGATATCAACATAATGCGTTTTCATGCGATCCAGACTTTCCATGAGCTGCCGGGTCAAAGCGGTGGGATTGCAATCCGGTGTATGCGCTCCTTTACCGATTATCACAACCTGCTCGCGAATATTGCGATTTTCCACCCACCGGCCCAGCGCCTTTTCGCAAACGCCCATGGAATAGATATGCGCGGAATCAAACGTGTTTCCGCCACGCTGAAAATAATCATCCAGCATGGCCTGAGCCATTGGAAAATCATTGATGCTGATTTTATCCACGCCGAAAATCAATCGCGATACGGGCTTCTCCACCCCCGGCACCCGGCCATATTCCATGCCATTGGGTTCATGGACGCTCAATGGGCCGCCGTGCAGGGGGGTAAGGCGGTTTTCAGGCTTCTCATGTTCATAACTGACGCCGACAATCCGCCGCCAGCGATCCAGCGTTTTCATATTGCCCAGCGTATCGGCCCAGCGCATTGCGGGCCACGCCGGCTCATGCTGCTGATTTTCTATCGCGGCGGCAACCGCATCCGCCTCAAGTGTGTAAACGCCGGCTGAAGCGTCTACGCTGATTTCTTCCGGTTCCTTGCCATGCCGGCGAATGATGATCTTGTTGCCCTTCGGTTGCGGTATCCACAGCCAGGGAATGTATATGCTTCCGCCGGTGCCATAAATGTGAATGTCATTGTTCAATGTGCATTGGATGCCCGTGCTGATGCTGGCGATAATCCGATTGGAAAACGTAAGTATCAGCGAAGCCAGTTCGTCAACCCGGCTTTTTTCACCCACTACGCCCGATGCCGCCACATGCACTGGATCAAGAAATTCTTTGCCCGCCGCAACGCCGGCAATCAGGCGGGCCAGAGAAACCGGATAACATCCAACATCCAATATGCCGCCGCCACCCAGAGCATTATTCAGCAGACGATGGTCATAGTTTAACGCGCACTGAAAGCCGAAATTGGCATGAATCATGCGCACATCATGAATGACCCCTTCGCGCAGAAGTGCAATCAGCCGGTCCACCACCGGATGGCAGCGATACATGAACGCTTCCATGAGAAATACGCCGTTGGCTCGCGCCGCTTCGACGATGGTCATCGCGTCGGCATAATTTAACGCCAGGGGCTTTTCGCAAAGTATGTGCTTGCCCGCCATGGCCGCACGGATGCTCCACTGCGCGTGAAAGGGATGCGGCGTGGAAATATATACCGCTTGCACCGCCGGGTCTGCCAGCAGCGCGTCATAACTGCCGTGCCGGTTGATGGCAGTTCCCGCCAGAAAGTCGTTGCCGAAACGCTCCGCGGATTCCGGTGTGCGGCTGCCGATGGCGACGAGTTTCCCGGTCTTGGAGGCCAACAGGTCTTTGGCAAATTTGGCCGCAATAGTCCCGGTCCCCAGAATACCCCAGCGCAGTGCGTCCGCCATGACAACTCCGGTTTCGTGTGAAGTCCGTGACGCCGCCTGTGCTTATACCCAGATCGCGTCACATGCGTACTATAATCCTGATTTACAACATGTTGCAAATCAGAATCGGCGCTGCGGCACCGTTACGCCATTGCCACTTCGGCGGCCTTACCGGTTTTCACTCCCGCCAGACGGGCCAGTTCCTCCGCCTTGTCCGTGGCTTCCCAGGTGAATTGGGGCAACTCGCGGCCAAAGTGTCCATGACGGGCCGTTTCACGGTAAATAGGCCGCAGCAGATTCAGGTGTTTGATAATGCTTTGCGGTTTAAGCGGAAATACCTTGCGCACCAGATCGCTGAGGATCTGTTCATCAACCGTTGATGTTCCTTCCGTATCCACCAGTACGCTCACCGGTTCCGCCACACCGATGGCATAGCCAAGCTGTACCTCACAGGCGGTGGCCAGGCCCGCGGCGACAATATTTTTGGCAATATAACGCGCCATATAACTCGCCGAGCGATCCACCTTGGATGGATCCTTCCCGGAAAATGCGCCGCCGCCATGGCAGCCGCGCCCACCATAGGTGTCAACAATGATTTTCCGGCCGGTCAGACCGGAATCGCCATGCGGTCCGCCAATCAGGAATTTACCGGTGGGGTTAATATGGAAAATGATCTGGCTGTTCCACAATTGCGGGCATTCGGCCATGATGACCGGTTTAATGATTTTTTCAATAATTTCATGGCGAGCGGCATCGGAAAAGCTGTCGGTTTTGCTGTCCACCGCTTCTTCGGTGTGTTGTGTGGAAAGTACCACCGTATGAATCCGATGCGGTTTGTTATCAAGGTATTCCACCGTGACCTGGCTCTTGGCGTCGGGCCGCAGCCACTTGATGGACCCGTCGCGCCGCAGTTTGGCCTGTTGTTCCACCAGACGGTGGCTTAGATAAATCGGCAGCGGCATCAAGGTTTTGGTTTCATTGCACGCAAAGCCAAACATGATGCCCTGATCGCCAGCCCCCTGTTCTTTGTTGGTTGACGCGGTTACGCCACGGGAAATATCCGCCGATTGGCCATGTACCGCCCGCAGTACGGCGCAACTGCGATAATCAAATCCCGTGCGCGGATCGTCGTACCCGATTTCCCGGATCGCTTCCCGGGCTGTATCTTCCGCCCGGTTAAGAGCTTCAATACCGGCCTGATTATGCACCGTTACTTCGCCCGCCAACACCACCAGACCGGTGGTGACCAGTGTTTCACAGGCCACACGGGCCAGCGGATCGGCTGCCAGCAGTGAATCCAGAATTGCATCAGATATTTGATCGGCCACCTTGTCCGGATGGCCCATGCTGACGGATTCGCTGGTGAACAGGTGCTTTTTTGTCATCTTACAATACCTCTCTATGTACAATCTCATCTTTGTCCGCGTCGGGCAAAGCGTTACAGAATACACCAATATGTGGATCAAGCCAAATTACTTGCCGCGGGTAAATCTGGTAAACTGTTGTCATGAAGGCAGTACACTGCATCCATCCCCCGGTTTTAAAGCCTCGTGCCGCACGTACGGGCCATTGCAAGCCCCTGACTGTGAACCGCCCGCATCACGCCGTTGGTGAAGCGGCCCGGGTGGAATCAATGGCCGGTAAACTTACGCCGGAATCTCTTCTGCGCGGTAATGAACTGGTCATTCTCATGGTTCGCCCCTCTTTGTGGTATATTGTGGCCACAAGTTTTCGCTTTTGTGGAATTGTGATCTTATTGGGAATATTAACCATTCATACCGGGATTTTCGGCGACCTGTTATTGCCCAAAACCACACTGATTATTTCCGCGGCACTCGTGGGCATTCGGGTCATTTACGCGTTAATGGAATGGACCAGCCATTTGTACCTGTTGACCACATGCCGGATTGTTACCATTAAAGGTGCCCGCCATCCCACGATTTTCGAAGCTGGATTGGCTCATATCTCCGAGGCCCGGCTCATTGAGCCGGCCATGCAAAACCTGCTTGGCCTGGGTTCCATCGGTTTTGCCGTTGGCAAGGACATCGACCCCGGTAGCCTGTGGGAATGGATTCCCAATGCCCGGCGCATCCACCAGCAGATTCAAGCCGCCATAAGTAAGCGCAAAGGCTCGTAAGCATCAGCCTGAACGGCTGAAATGTTCAACATTGATCAGAGTTTTCTCAACTCCGAATCCAGAGATATTGCCGGAAAAGTTCAGTTACTGAGCAGAGCCGGTGTACGGCAGAAGTGCCAGAAACCGGGCCCGCTTGATGGCATCGGTAATCATGCGCTGCTCAAATGCTGCGGCACCAACACGGGTGCGCGGCTGAATTTTGCCATTAAGGGTAAGCATTTTCTTCAGCGTTTCGGTGTCCTTGTAATCGACATAAACTTTGCCGGTGCTGGCAACTTTACCGATCCGGATTTTCGGACGGCTGAAGCTTTGAAAGCGGGGTTTGCGAGTGGTTGTGGCCATGAATAAATCCTCAATTTGCAGTCACGCGAACCGGCTGAATCAACATCCGCAATGACCGCCATTGCCAATGTGCCGGTTCGATGGTTGGCTGATACAAATCAGCTACGTGATTCCGCATAAGGGCCGCAGTCCGGGAAAATAAACATTTTCCCCCAAATCGCGGCCCCAAGTCCATTGGTTACTTCTTATAATGATCCGCATTAATGGCGATATATTTTTTCCATTCTTCCGGAACATCGTCCTCGGGAAATATCGCCTTGACCGGACATTCATCAACGCACAATCCGCAGTCAATGCAGGTATCCGGATCAATATAAAGCTGCGTAGCGGGTTCAAATTCAGTCTCATCTTTACGCGGGTGGATGCAATCCACCGGGCATACCGCTACACATGAAGAATCTTTTGTGCCAATGCACGGTTCTGTGATTATATGTGGCATCGTCGCCAACTCCTCAAATTCCTATCCCGATCTCCCGCCGGTCTTAACGGCCCGGTATCATCGGAATCAGGCATTATAAGAAAAAACTTGATTCATGCCAACAATCGCAAAAATACGATCCACCTGCGGGCCGCATGGCGTTTTTCTCAGTGCCCAATACCCCCAATGGCATGCCATGCCACGCTGCCGCCTGAAGTGTGCCGCAGCGTACCCGGGGTGCCGCCGATCTCAGGACGGAGTGATAACCCGCTTTTGTCCACTGCAAGGTTCTGGTAATTTTCTTTATCCCCCACGCAGCGTACAGAACCCCCACGCCCCGGCCAGACGGTGATCGTCCGGATCGGGACATCACCGCTGGCGGAAACCCAACGCGTTTCCATCGTGCCAAAACGCCCGAGCCGCGACCGTTATGGAGCGGTAACGACGCCGCAATAAACTTACCCAATGCAATCCTATCCGCACCGTTACAGTTTTTCTGTTGAAAATTGGCTTGGTGCGCAGATTTTCCACCGCACCGGCACGCCCATGCAAAGCCCAATAAATTCACGGAACATCAACGCTGTCACCAATTCCGATTTATTGTGTTCCACCGTCGCCCGAATGCATTTGGGCGCAGGCAGATTCGGCAAATGCGTTCGACGCTCCGCATGGCGACTTCTTCCGTCCCTGCGGCGCGGTCAACCGCTCTTCCATTGCCGGTGCCCCACTTAGCTCACCGGAGAAAATTTACGCCATTAGCCGGGCTCTGCGAGCTAATGGTGATCTGACGGCTCCCGTTTCGCGGTTGCTGGTGCATTTCCGGAAAGCCCGTAGACGTTTTGGCTGGTCCGGTAAAGACACAGTAACCACTCGCCCCGCCGTTGCTCTCGGATTTTGGCTTATAAATACTCGAATCTTACAGTTGCTTTGAGCCACCGGCGTTGTCAGCCGTGCGACGCTTCATCCGCGCTCCCCGCAAAAACGTAAGCGTTCCAATGGCTCCGATCAGCAGTATCCACACGGGTGGTTCCGGCACTGCAGTGAAACTTACGGAGGTCTGGCGGTCATAGCCAGCCAACGACGTAGCCCCGCCAAAAACGCCTGGTAAGCCCGTGGGGGTGTTCTGCGACCGCTCGGTAAAATAGAGGTTTAGCTCGTAGTTGTCACCGGGGCTGAATGTACCGGCGGGAATGACCAGGGAGGTTGTTGAGGTCCCCAGATTCCCGCCAATGCTTAACGCAGAATTGGTGGTGGAATCAAAAAGCCCCAGGTAGACAAAATCCGTATTGGCACCACTGCTTAAGCTGATGGGATTCCATGTTATCGTCGTCTGCTGACCGGCATTTGCGTTTTGTAAAGCCGTGTAACTGCTGCCGGTCAGGTACGGCACCGTCGGTGAATAGAAATCCCCGGAAAGCGCCAGGGGCACGGAATAGCTGCCGGATGCCGTATCAGCCGTGTACGTGTATATTCCGTTAGGATAGGATGCGTCCAACCCAGCCTGGGTGGAAAAGGAGCTGGGTTGGTATTGCCACTCAATTCCGTCCGATGTTGCACCCAGTTCAGTCAGGCTGTTGATCGCGCCGGTAACGGGAGTTGTGATCGTAGCACCAGTGATATCCCCGACATTCTGAACGTAAAGCGGAGCGGAGAAATAATAATAATCTGGAGCGGTGGGTTCGGCGGAACTCGTTTGCGTGTAATGGGCATCTTTGAACAGCGAGTAGTAGCTTACATTGGCCTGCGCGAGCCGGGGTGCAACCAGAAAAGATCCCATGCTAAGACACGCCGCCGCAATCACGCAGGCTTTCAGCCGAACGATTTGCCCGTCCATCGCGACGGGACGCCTTTGCAGTTCCTTGCAAGAGGCAGTTAATGTACGGTTAAACATGTTTGCTTCCCTTTCCTTCCGGAATGCCCCGGTTGGCCCAAAAGCATTATGCCTTGGCCGGCATACCGATCGCAGGCGGCACATCGGCTAAGGCATCGCAAATTGAAAGGTGCTATAATTCTACCAAGGCATACAGATATGCGTCAATCGAATATTTTTGCAACGCCCGCTGGTTTGCCGATCCACAAAACATCAGACAAACTTCTCCCGCCACGCCTGGCCGGATCATGCCGCCACGCGCATAACCCGCAAAT
>JAJZCT010000052.1 GCA_021828925.1 Planctomycetota bacterium | reverse complement strand
GGTGAGGGCCGTACGCAGGCGGACGAGGGGGCGTACAGGCTCATTATGCGGGACAAAGAGAAACTTTTGAGTTTTGCAAGCAAACTTAAATTTATTTTTTCCCATTCCGCACTGAGAGAAGGCTGGGATAATCCGAATGTGTTTCAGATCTGCACGCTTAACGAAACCGCTTCAGTCATGCGCAAACGGCAGGAAATTGGACGGGGGATGCGCATTGCGGTGAACCAGCAGGGCCACCGTGTGCATGGCTTTGAGGTGAATCGGCTCACGGTGGTGGCCAATGAATCCTATGAGGATTTCGCCCGGCAGTTGCAGAAGGAAATTGAAGAGGATGAGGGAATCCGCTTTGGGATCGTGGAGCAGCATCTGTTTGCCAATATCGTATTATCCAGCGCTGGGGACAAACCGGAATATCTGGGCGCGGGAGCGTCGGCACAGTTATGCGAGCATTTTCAAAAACTGGGCTATATTGATGACAAAGGCAGGGTTCAGGATTTGCTGCGGAAGGCTATAAATGAGGGGACAGTCGACATACTCCCAGCCATGGCACAGCAGGCCCGGCAGATAGTCGCGGCGCTAAAGAAGGTGGCGGGCAGGCTCAACATTCAGGATGCCGCCAAGCGCAGAAAAGTGACGCTCAACAAGAAAATATACATGGGGGAGGAATTCCGGCAACTTTGGGACCGCATTAAACACCAGACCACGTTTCGGGTGGCTTTTAATTCCGGAGAATTGATTGCCAAGTGTGTGCGGGAGATTGCCACCATGCCGGCGGTGGGCAAAGCTCGGTTCGTATTCCGGCGTGGCCGGGCGGTAGTGGACCGTGGCGGCGTGCACATGGATGAGGTGGAAAGCAGCACGCACGTTTACGACACCCACGATCATGACCTGCCTGATATTGTCAGTTATCTGGAGCAGCAGACTCGGTTGACGCGGAAATCAATTGTGGAGATTTTGCTGCAAAGCCGGCGGCTGGAGGATTTCAAAGATAATCCGCAGAAGTTTTCCGAAAATGTCGCCCAGCTCATTATCCACGTGATGCGTTTGTTCATTGTCGATGGAATTAAATATGAAAAGATCGGTGACGGACATTTTTATGCCCAGGAACTTTTTGAAAAAGATGAACTTTCCGCGTATCTCAACGCCAATATGCTGGAGAGCGTAAAGTCGGTTTATGAACAAGTGGTGTATGATTCGGATGTGGAATACCAATTCGCGCGGCAGTTTGAGGCCAGCGGCCAGGTGAAGGTGTATGCCAAGCTGCCGGATTGGTTTACGATATCAACGCCGTTGGGCAATTATACCCCGGATTGGGCCGTGCTGGTAGAACTCGACGGGCAGGAAAAGTTATATTTTGTGGTGGAATCTAAGGGCAGTATGTTCGCTGACGCTATCAGACCCACCGAGCAGGCCAAGATTGAGTGCGGCAAAAAGCATTTCGAGGCATTGGATACCGGGGTGGAATTCACCAAAGCCGACACATTTGAGAACTTCATAGGCCAGGTGGTGAGGTAGTGAGCGCCGGCGCAGTGTTGAGCGCCGGCGGGTTGTGCAGTAAAATGACGGTGTATAATTGAGGCGTTGGTCATGGCTAAAACAAAATCTCCAGAGCGCGAAGATCGTATTCACATGGAAATAATCGTTGATGCCAACGGCCCGGAAGAAGTGGCAATGGGCTGGTACTATTATCTCGATGATGTAATGACGTTCCCCTTCACAGCAACCTGCAATGCCCATCGCGCGACATCGCCGCTGAAGAAAGGTGATAAAATTGAGGTTACAGCGCTGGCGGACATGAATGATTGCGAACATGAGGTTTTTGTCATGACCCGCTGGGAAACCAAGGACACTTTGGCCGTCCCGCTGGCGCAACTGACACCGGCATCCAGCACCGACGAAGCCACCAGGCAGGCGATAGAGGATTGGCATTACTGGGTCGAACAAGGGCATGAATTCTGACCGCCGCCCCTTTTGCCCAGTCGCCACCTGACGTTTGGCTAAGGAACAGCGCCAAAACAATTTGCCGATTTGCTTCCGCTTTGGTACGCCCACGTGATAATTTCTCAGGCCTTTGCGGCGGCTGTTGGGGGCGGGGTCTTTGCGGGCATGGTGGCGGGTTCGACTCGGCCAAAGATCATGCGGCCGGCGGAGGTTTGTACGGTGTTGTTGATCAGCACGGGGATTTCCTGACCCAGAAAGTCTCTGGCCCCTTCCACCACTACCATGGTGCCGTCATCGAGATAGCCCACGCCTTGTTGCGCCGCTTCGCCGGGTTTGATAATCCGCAGGCGCATGGTTTCACCGGGCAAGGCGGTGGGTTTAATGGCGTTGGCCAGTTCATGCAGATTCAGCACCTGCACGCCATGCACCGCCGCGACTTTATTGAGATTAAAATCATTGGTGACAATACGTCCATTTTCCTGCTTGGCCAATGACACGAGCTTCTGGTCCACCCCCACGAGATTGACATCCTGCAGCGTGCCATCCCAGATATGCACCTCCACTTTCGGCAGAGCTTGCAGACGATGGAGCATATCCAGACCGCGGCGGCCCCGGCCGCGCTTTAATTTATCCTGCGAATCAGCGACGGTTTGCAATTCGTTGACCACAAACCGCGGCACGACAATGCGACTTTCAAAGATTCCCGTGGCGGCGATATCGGCGATGCGCCCGTCAATAATGACACTGGTGTCAAGAATAAACGGCCGAGTTCCGCGCTTTCCGCGGGTAAACTCCACATAGGGAATGACAAAACGAAAATCATCACGGGTCTGCAGAATCAGCGATACAGACAGATAGCATGTAATAAGCCCCAACAGTAGTTTAATGCCGGTAATCAGCGGTTCCGCACTGCGTAATTGGGCGGGAATAAAAAAAATCCGCAACACTTCACTGATGAGATAATCCAGCGCTAACGCCACAAGGATTCCAACGAGTATGCCAAAAAACATGCCTGACATCGCGGCAAGATTTTTCCGCTTGATCAGAAAATCCAACATGATAACGGCAATGGCGATCACCACTGCCGCCACCATCATGATGTACGCCGCGTTGCCGGCGGCCACCGTGGAGGACAAAAACGCCAGAGCCACCGCCGCGACCAGCGAGATAAATAAAATACGAATGACCGCAAGAATCATAACGACTCCGAAAATTATAATGGCCCGCGCCTGCGGCTATTGTAACGCCGATCCTGTTTACGCCAAGACATCAGGCTCATGACGCAGGATTAATGAACAGTCGCCAGAGCGGACACCGGCTTGCGGCCGGAAGTGTATTGCTGATTCAGAAATTTTAACAAAGCAGAAAAGCCGACAGCTCTTGCTTTGTCCGGAAAACTCATAAAGGCGTGGCCCGCACCGGGGATTATGACAACCTGCACCGGAACGCCATTTTTCTTGAGTGCATCCGCCATTTCCGTGGCCTGAAACGCCGGCACGATATAATCCATCGATCCCTGCAACAACAACGTCGGAACACCGTCGGCGGCGTAAAACACCGGTGATGCCGTCGGCAATCCGTGATGGGGGTGTTTTTTAAGCCAAGGCTCCACATAAGGCTCCACATATTGAAATATGGCCCGATAAGCCCATGATTTCTTGGGCAGTAGATTAATAAGTAGATTAATAAAGGATAAATCCGTCGGCGTATAAAATCCCACTGCGGCTTTTACGTGCAATTTAACATCCCGGTATTGCGTGGCTGGAAAGCGGTGTGCCCTGATCGTGTAGGCGGCCATCAGGGCCAGATGTGCCCCGGCCGACAAACCGACCGGAATAATATCCCTGGCATTAATATGGTACTTCTTCGCGTGCAGAATCATCCAGGCCAGGGCATTTTTTACATCCTGAACATCGGCGGGAAACGCCCCGCCCTGGCGTACAAGGCGATAATTGATGTTGAACACCACCCAGCCGCGCGCCGCCAGTCGGGGTGCCAGAAAGCTCACACCCGTGTCATGATTACTTCCGCGGGTCCATTCGCCGCCATGAATTAAAAGAACCGCCGGGTGCGCCCCGGGGCAATCGGGCAGATAGAGCTGTCCATCGCGAATCTGGTCCGCGGGATGAACATACGAAACATGATGGAGCAGTTTATATTGAACTTTTGACGTAGCTGCGTCCGTGGCCGACGCCCTGGGGGCGAAACATCCGAGAAGGCACAACATGATGCCAACGAACGAAAGCATGGTTGAAGACGAAAGGAAGTTTACTTTTCCAAGCCGTTGCGGCCAATGGTGGATCATATCAGGATTCCGAACAACCGGTGCGTAAGGTCGCTTGAAGGTTTACAAAATCAAGCGTGTATCAATAATAGCACTATTATCTCGATGGACAATAAGAAAAAGGGATACAATTTGCGGGCGCTGTTTATTACTCTCTGCCCGGCGCAGCTGGAACCGCCTTCCGTTGCAGCCGCGGGAATAACGGCACTGGCCCGCGCGGTTGCGGCAATGCAGGATGTTGCGGTAAGCGTGGCAGCGCTACGGCCCATGCTGCCCTGGAAGGGCGAATCTCACGCGTTTGCCAATAATGAGAACGCAGACTCTGCCCATGCGGACAAGGCTGACATAGCGACGCGTATCATACGCTGGCCCGTGGTCGCGCGGCGCGGTTTGCAGCATGGCAATATGCTCTGGCCGGGTGCGGGATTCGCATTTCCTTTTGTCGCCTCGCGGCTGGTGAACATTTTACATGCAGAACTTTTTGATATTATGATCGCCACCGACAGGCAATTTTCCGGATATGTCGCATATCGGCTGCGGGAGATTACCGGCGTGCCTTATGTGATTGTCCAAAGTGATTCGGCGGAATTAACTCAAAAGCGGCAAAGCCCGAGGCTCGAGGCGCGGCTTACGGTCATCATGCGTGATGCGGAATTTGTGCTCCGCGGCGGCTCGGACGCGGAAGCAACAACGTTACGGTATCCGGGTATCAGATTTCGTGATTTTGACCAGACGGATTCTTCCGGGGGCAAGTTCATGGAACTGCTGCGGGAGGCGGTGCGGCAGTCGCAGGAGAGCTTTGACTGGTAAAAATCATTGGCAACATGCGGATGATAAACGTGATAGTGCGTGGCGAGAGGTAAAACAGTAAAATGCTGTCGCGCTGTGGTACTGGTCCGCGGCGGGCCATAAGCGGAGTATCAATAATAATGCCCCAGCAGAGCCTTTTGATTATCACAGGCGGACTGTATCTCGATTTTCCGGCGATGGCGGCATTCCTGAGAAAGTTGCTGACCAAGCATGGATTTCAGGCGCCTACCACTGAAGATCGCGACGCACTGATAAGCCTGCCGGAAAGTCATTACGCGGCCATCATGGTGTGCACACAGGGCGGCAAGGGCGTATCTATCCGCAGGGAGGCGTGAAAACCGATGAGTAAAACGCTGCACTGGTATATACTGCGGGAACTGCTGCGTATTTTCATGCTCACAAGCTCAGTGCTGACAACTATTCTGGCGTTTGGCGGGACATTTCGCTCGCTGACTAGAGAAGGCTTGACAGTGGTGCAACTGCTGCGGGTGCTGCTGGACCTTATGCCGGCCATGCTGGCTTATTCCATTCCACTGGCAGCACTCTTTGCCGCCGTGATCGTGTATTGGCGATTGGCCACAGATAATGAACTAACCGGTGCCCGGGCCAGCGGCGTAAGCTATGTTTCACTGGTGATGCCCGCGGTAGTGCTGGGCTTGGCGGTGGGCATGGTGGATATGGCGTTTGTGGGATATGTGGTGCCGCGATTCTTGCAAAAAACCTCCCAGGTTATCCAGACGGATGCCGCCTCCCTGCTGCTGCATAATGTGGATCAGCGGCAACCGTTCAATCTGAAAAACAAGTTCGTCATCTATGCCAACAACGCCTATCGCGTGCCAACTCCCATCGATAACCAGCCGCCGCCCGGCGTTACCCGCAAGATCATTCAATTGCGTGGGCTGGCGGCGATGCCATTGAAGAACGGCCGGCCTAGCTCCATTATTATCGCCCGAGCGGCCAATGTTATCATTGATACCAATCGTACTACGAACCAGGTTAGTGTCGGCGTACAACTGGATCATGGCACCGCATTTAATCCCAACAGCCTGCAACAGATTCGGGGCACCGTTCGCTATTTACCGCCGGATGGCAAACCGGAACCCATCGGTTCACTACTGGAGAGCAAGCCAAAATTTCTTGATTTATTCCGCCTGGCCGCACTTGATCGCAATCCGTTGCTTTTGCCCCGCATTGCTGGAAAATTCAATACCTTGATGGGCGAATTACGGGTGCAAAGCATTTCCAACTGGTATCTACATCAATTTCAGCCCGGCAAACCGGTGCAGTTAAAGCGTAGTCATGGCGCGGCCATCGTGCGCAGCCCGGCGGCAACGCTTACCGGCATGCACAGAAATCTGCTGTTGACAAGCGCTCGGGGCGTGCCTGTGCAAGTGCGGGTTATGCACCATGGACACGTAACGCAAATATACCTTGCCAATCAGGGAGAACTGCTGCTATCAAGGCGCGAATCAATTCAACCATCGGCAATAGCACCGGTTGGCCTGGGAAAATATGTAGCGGCACTGAAACTCACCGGCGATGTCCGCGAAAAAAACATTGGTTTGGACAGCCGATTTCATGCCGGGCCGCCGTTAATCGTCATTTCGTCGATCCATCCTGTCGTCCCCGATACCGGCATACCCGCCATTCCATCAACACGGAAAGCGTCGCCGATTGTTGCGCAGCTCATAAAGACGATTCATCACAAGGAAGATCATTTGCGCCGACAGATCCTGTCCGAATTTCAAAGTCGCGCATCGTTCGCATTTTCCTGTATTGTGCTGGTGATCCTGGGTACAGCATTGGGAATTATTTTGCAGGGCCGCAATCCGCTGGCGGTGTTTGTCGTGGGAGTTGTACCGGCGATGGTTCTGGTGTTGCTGATTAATACGGGGCGTGAAATGATCGCGCGAACGCCTAATTCCGACATGCCGGGAACGGTGGTCATCTGGGCGGGCAACATCATTATTGTTGTATTGAACGTCGTGATTTATTCCCGGCTTTTGAAGCGATAAACTGGAACAGGCATGAAAATTCTTGATCGATACATCATCCGCAATTACCTGATCAACTGCCTGCTGGCGCTGGGCGTGATGGTCGGGATGTATATTTTGCTGGATGTGATTGTCAATTTTAATCTTTTTACCAAAGGCCACACATATCAACACGCCACAGCGTCGCAGGCCTTCTGGGGGTTGCTGAGGGAAATTACAACATTTTACCTGTATCGCACGCTCGTGATTTTCGCGATGATTTCGGGCATTATTCCTCTACTGGCTGCGGGATTCACTATGGTGCGTATGACCCGTAACCGGGAGCTTATTGCCCTGCTGGCCAGCGGGGTATCGCTGTATCGTGTGGCGGCACCGATCATTTTGTGCGCGGTGGGGTTTAATATTCTGGTGGTGGTGGATCAGGAAGTGCTCATGCCCGCCAGCATCAACAAACTCCTGCGCAAGCGCGGGCATGTTTCCACCTCTTTTGTCAATAATGTGCCGATTTATTTCATTCCTGAAAGTGATAATTCCCTGGTACTGGCTTCCAAATATGACGCAAAAACCAAAACCATGCGCGATGTCCGCATTATTCAGCGTAATAAGCTCGGCGAAGCCAAAGCCATGATTCTGGCGAAAAAAGCCGTCTGGAAAAAAGACATTGGCGAAGGCCCCGTCTCCGGCGGCTGGCGCATGTATGATGTGGTGCAGATCAATGCCGCCAAAGCGGCAAACCCCAATGACCGCCCGGAACCCATTAAGGAAATGACCTATCAGACCCCCGTAACGCCGGGGCAGTTGAATCTGATTTTCCAGAAAAAAGCGGTGGAATATCTATCCACTGCCCAAATTGACAAGCTTATTCTTTACAGCACGCCCGCCACGCGTATTTCGCTGGAAAAAATCATGTACACCCGCATAACCCAGTTAATCATGAACATGATCATGCTGCTCATCGGCATACCGTTTCTGCTGGCGCGGGAACCGAATAAACTGGTAACCAACATGTTCTGGTGCAGTGCCATTAGCTCGGGGTGTTTTATTACAACCTTTGTATTCTTCCAACTCGCCGGATCAGGTTTATCTCCGTTTGCCGGCGCGTGGCTGCCGGTGGTGCTGTTTGGCCCGCTGGCGATTGTCATGTTGGATATGGTCAAGACCTGACGCGTCACACAATGTTGTGGACTTTGTCATATTGCTGTGCGGTCATAAAACCATGCGGTTCAACCGTGGTTTTCAGCTTCACCAGCCACCCCGTGCTGTAGGGATCCTGATTCACCAGCGACGGATCTTTTTTCAGTGCGTCGTTGACGGCCGCAATTTCCCCTTCCACCGGGGCGTACAATTCACTGGTGGCTTTGACCGATTCAATTTCGCCGAAGGTCCCGCCCGCGGCCACTTTTCTCCCGATCTCCGGCAAATCAACAAATGTGACATCGGATAGTTCGTCCACGGCAAATCGGGTAATGCCGATGGTGAGAATATCACCCTCTTTCTTCATCCACTCATGGGTTTGCGTATAGAGATAATCCGCAGGCGATGGCATGGTAACTCCTGAAATAATCAACCGCCGCATACCGGCGCTGTCGGGGCGCTAGTGTAACCGAAATACACGCGGCGTTGAATCATAAAACAAAAGCCTTTGATAAAAAACGGCTCAGGCGATGGATTTTGACAGCTTATAAAACGGCAATTGGACCACGGTGGCGGCGGTACGATTTCCGCGGAGATCTATTTCCAAAGCCGTGCCTTCCGCGGCATACGCGGATTGCACATACGCCATGGCAACAACTCGACCCAGCGTCGGGCTGCTGGTGCCGCTGGTGACGGTACCAACCTCTCTGCCGCCGGCCCAAATGATCATTCCCTGCCGGGCGATCCGTGGGCCATCAACTGCTAAACCCACCAGAACACTCTCCGGGCCGCGTTGTCTAATTTCCGCCAAAGCAACTGAACCGATAAACGGCTTTTCATCAGCCACCGCCCATTGCAGGCCGGCGGAAATGGGATCTGTATTTTCATGCAGTTCATGCCCATACAACGGCATTGCAGCTTCCATTCGCAGCGTATCGCGTGCTGCCAGACCAGCGGGTTGCAGCGGAGCGCTGCTGATATCCCGCCCCTGCTTGAAAAGCATATTCAGCGCCATTTGCGCAATAGTTGTTCCGCAGATGATCTCTACGCCGTCTTCCCCGGTGTACCCGCTGCGGAACACAGTAAACTTTGCGATCAGATAACTTTGTGACATGAAGTGATAGCGCTTTAACGATGACACCGGCTCGGGGAGCAAATCATCCAGCAAGGCCATAACCTTGGGGCCTTGAATGGCGATCATCGCGGTTTGCAGAGTTTCATCTTTAACCTGGTAATCAAAGCCGGCGCTGTTGGCATTGAACCACTCCAAAAGCTTGAGCCGATTTGCCGCATTGCACACCATCAGCCAATGTTTATCAAACTTGGAAACAATCACGTCATCCAGTACGCCGCCGTCGGTTTTGCAGATCAGGCTGTATAACGACTGCCCCATCACCGCTTTGGATAAGTCCCGGGTGCAGATGTGTTGCAAAAACCGTAGAGCATCCGGACCGGTGAAATGCAGGCGCCCCATATGCGATACGTCAAAGACTGATGCGGATTTCCGCGTCTGCTCATGCTCAGCGATAATACCACGATATGATAATGGCATGGACCATCCGCCAAAGTCCACCATTTTGGCACCTTGGCGAATATGAAAATCATAAAAACAGGTTTTTAACAGCGGCGTCGGCGACTGCGTCATAAAACACTCCTCTAGTCCCCCGCAAGGATATGCAAACCACCGCCGCTGGCAAGCGCCCATTTCGCACCAAGCATATTTACAGGCCCCCTACCCTGACACGACAGCGTCACGGTTGGATGCGAATCGCCGTCAAAGAATAAGTCCGCACCCCAACCTGAAACAACGGTGTCAGGTACGAATGGCACTTCCTTAAGGATCACGCTCATGCCCATCGTCTGCTTGATGGCACGCAAATCCAGTTCCGCGTGCCAGCGCTGGCGGAAGGCTTCGGCGATTTCCTCGCGGCTGTACACGTTAGCATCCAGGAGCGTGGTCACCACCACCAGGGAACGTACACGAAAGCCCCGCTGATAGACCCGTACACGAACTTCACGGACTTCCAAGCTCTGGGCCAGCCGCTGGTAGGTGGCCTGATCCATCCACTTGGGACGCTGGGTGGGTTTGGCCAATGTAATGATATGATCGTCCTTGCCCAAACTTCGACCGACGCGAAAGTCGATGCGACGGAACTGGTGCCGGCGAAAAAGGAAGTGCCATTCGTACCCGACACCTTTTTTACCTCGGCGGCTACACCCCGCAGGCGAGAGCAACACCGCGCACCACACAATTCGTAGCTTTCTCAGGGCTTTCGCTTAAGCTTCGGACGCCTCGTCCATCATCGCTTTGATCTCTTTCTCAACTTCCTGCGCCACGGGAGCAAGCTCCGGGATGGAAAACAGGCCGAGTGCCTCAGTGGGACGCATTGTGGCGATTTTTACTCTGCCCTTCTCTTCGTAAACCGCAATGCGACACGGCAGCGCGGTGGCGATGCTCATGTCCTTCTCCAAAACCCGTTTGGCTTGCACTGGATTACAAACCTCGTAAATCTTGCAGGCACTACTACCAAGCTCGACGCCTTTCTCGGCCAGCTTGCCTTTCAGATCAATGACGGCGATGACGCCGAATTTGTGCGCCTTGGCGGCTTCCTCCAGGCGCTGGCCAACGGCTTCGACGGTCCCATTTGCTTCCTTGATATGCAGTATGTTCATTTGCTTTACTCCTTTCGCTTGTGAATTGATCCGGATTCAGTCCGGACACATATCCATCCAACGTCTTGGATTGATAACCGTTCACGGCCCTTCGGCCGGTCGAGCCCACAATGGGCCTGAACACCAATAATTATATGCACTCCCATCGGGCTATAGGAGAACAAACCGTGGAAAATTATTTCTGCTTCCGATTCTGACCAGTACTGCGTGAAACACTGGAGC
>JAJZCT010000051.1 GCA_021828925.1 Planctomycetota bacterium | reverse complement strand
CAGTCCCGCCATCATGGCCAAGCTGCTGAAACACTGTTCAGATAATTCAAATTATGGTGACGACACCTACTGGGGCGGAAAAGACCTTCTGCGTTTTACGCAATATATGCTCATGGCTCATGAGTTGCACAACAAGGCGGAATACAAGACCTTGCGTGCCGAAGCCTACCGTGCACTCTCCGATTGGTTGACTTATACGCCCGGTGAAAAAGCCCATTATTTTGCGCGGTATAAAAACTGGCCGGCGCTGGTGGGTTTTCACACCAGCTATGGCTCGGGAAGTTTTAACGATCAACATTTTCACTATGGCTACTTTACGTACAGTGCCGCGATGCTCGGGATGCAGGATCCGGCATTTCTGAAAAAATATGGTCCCATGATCACCCTGGTAGCCAAAGAGTACGCCAATTGGAATCGTAAGAGCCGGCGCTTCCCGGTGTTGCGGACATTTGATATCTGGGCCGGCCATTCCTGGGCCGGCGGATTAAGTTCTCCGGGAGGCGAAAATCAGGAATCGAGTTCCGAGGCTATGCAGTCATGGATCGGTTTGTATTTACTGGGAACGATGCTGCATAACCCGCGCATGCGGGCTACCGGCGCGATGGGCTACGCCATGGAATCACGCGCCGCACTGGATTACTGGTTCAATGAGCCGGGAAATATTTTACCGCCGCAATATAAACACCCCATGTACGGCATGGTCTGGTCCGGCGGGGGTGTGTTTGGGACATATTTCAGCGGCGATCCGTGCTGGGTCTACGGCATCAATTGTTTGCCGCAGTCACCCGGATTGGATTACCTGGTGCGCTATTCGGGCTTTGCCCGGACGCTGTTTCATAAAATCCTGGGAGATCGTAACATAGCCACGATGGGCGACCTGGGTAACGTGCTTCTGGCGCAGGCCTCGCAGGCGGATCCCGCCTGGGCGTGCCGGGAATTTGATCATTTATGGCAAGCAAAAAACGCAATTGTGCGAAATAACATGGAAGCGGGCGTGACCTATTATGATGCGCACGCCTATAACCAACTTGGACCGCGTCAGTGGAATATTCATCTGACCGTTCCGACAAGTTCGGTTTACCACAATGGCCGCACTGGCGTGACCACCTATGCGGTATATAACCCGCACCACTATCCGGTGCTGGTGCGAGCGACCGAAGGGATGCGCGTTTTGGGCGCTTTAGTGGCCTTGCCGGGGCGGATCACCTGTGCCAACAGCCTGTCCCCGATAAAACGGGACAACCCCATCCAGGCCAGCCTGCCGCGGGCGGGGGCGAAACATGTCAGCCGGGAAGTTCACACCGTTTATGTTGTGTTTCGCGCGGCGTTGAATCCCGCGGATTTACGGGCCGTTGCGCTGTCAGGACCGGATGCGCCGGAACTGGTTCCCACTCTGCTGGACGACGGACGGGTGCTGGCGTGCGCGTTGGCACACAGCCTGCAACCGTCGCGCCGTTACACGCTTGTTATCCCCACCTCCCTGCGGTTCGCGTCCGGGGGACGCGTGCTTGCCAAAGCCGGCCGTATTGAATTCACGCTCGCAGCCGAGCCGCCGCTGCGGCTGACGGCCTCAACTCCCGCGAACGGGGCGGCTCGCGTGGCCGTTTCCGGTTTGACCATGCAACTGAAATTTAATGCGCCGCTGAATCCTCGCAGTACTTCGGCCATAAGACTCGTCGGTGCCGGTTCGCACGGATTGAAAGTAAAGATGGCACATCATGGCTGGTGGGTGGATATTAAAAGCCGTTCATCACTGCTTTACGATCATACCTACCGTTTGGTCGTTCCGGCAGGCCTGACATCACGGTTTGGTCACGCTCTAGGCCATGCGGTCAGCATTCAGTTCAGTACCACCCCGGAGCCGTGCCCGCCGAATGTCTATACTGAATCGTTTGCCGGCAACGGAGTGGGAACCGATGGGACGGTCAAAGTGAACCTGCGCTGCACGAAACATCCGTATGCCGGGCATTATTGCATTTGCGTTTCCGGAGGAGCCAAGGGTGGATCGGCATACTTTTTCAACGGAACCAGCGACCATGGGAGCGGCTGGAAGCCGGTAAACTTAACCGGATATTCCAAGCTGCGTTTTTATATCCGTGGGAATACCGGAAGCATCTGGTTTAAAATCGGGCATCCAGTTTTTGATGGTGCCTTTTTTCAAACGCAATTGCATGGTATTACCGATCAGTACAAGCGTTTTGCACTACCGATCCCCAAGCCGAAAACCCATATCGGAACGTTGTTTGTCGTAAGTGTACCGGCGGGGAAAACCATTTACCTTGATAACGTGCGATTTATAAAATAGGAACCCGGGCATGAATAATAAGGCCGGAAAAAGGCGAATGGATCCCCAATGCAAACCGTGCGATGCCAACCCCGCTCGGGCGGAAAATAGTGATTTCCGCGCCAGGATTTACCGAAATTTTCGATTGACAAATGATGGCTTCAATAATATCATTTCATCAGTTTATGCAACAGTTGCAATAACTGTTGGTGAACTGGCGGTTGGAGCGGCTTGCCCACACTGGTAGTATGCCGATGAGTGAATGTTTCGTCGGCAAGCACAACGGAATATGACAAGGAAAACGCATGAGGGGTATTCACATCAGGCACGTACGGATTTTCGCGGTTGCAGCTATTGTGATTCTGGCCGGGGCGATTCTTTCCGGCAGTCACAGTGTATCGGCGGCGGCGATTAAGGTGCAGTTGATAAAAACCGGCGGAAACTGGCAGTTGCTGCGGGGTGGCAAACCTTATTTCATCAAGGGAGCGGGGGGAAGTTATTCGCTGGCGGCGCTGAAGGCGGCGGGCGGCAATTCCGCGCGAACCTGGGGTGCAGATGGCATTAATGGGATGTTAAAACGGGCGGCGAAGCTGGGCATGACCTGCACCGTAGGCATGTGGCTGGCGCATCCCGGAGATGGATTCAGCTATACCAATAAAGCGCAGGTGCAGGCGCAGTATGAGCAATGCAAAAAATATGTGCTCGAATATCGCAACGATCCGGCGGTGCTGGCGTGGGGCATCGGCAATGAAATGGAAAATGGTTACGACCATAAAGTGCTCTGGCAGGCGGTGGAGAAAATCGCCCGCATGTGCCACCGCCTCGATCCCAACCACCCCACCATGACTGTGGTAGCGGAAATCGGCGGCCACAAGGTGCAAAAAATTAACAAGTACTGCCCGGATATCGATATTATCGGCATTAATTCCTATGGAGGCGGTCCGACTCTTTATAAACGCTATCTGAAAGCCGGTGGGGTTAAGCCCTATGTGATAACGGAATTTGGCCCGCCGGGAACATGGGAGGAAGGCCGGGATAATCTGCACCTGCCGCCGGAAATGACCAGCACCCGGAAAGCGCTTTATTATGCCCGCACCTATCGTAACAGCGTATTGGCCGCCAAGGGCCTTTGCCTCGGATCGTACGCCTTTACCTGGGGCTGGAAAATCGAGGCGACTCCAACATGGTTTGGACTGGTTCTGCCGGACGGCCGTCGCCTTGGAGCGGTGGATCAACTTGAGCATCTGTGGACCGGCCGGTGGCCGGCCCATTTATGTCCGGATATGAAAAGCCTGCATCTCAATGGGCCTGATAAGGTCAAACGCAATTCGGAAATAACCGCTTATGCAGTTGCTTCCGAACCGGGCGGCGGTGCGTTGAAATACCACTGGATATTGCGGCGCGATATTTCCAATCTGCCATCCAATGGTGGCGAAGCCCGGCCCATGCCGCGGAAATATCCCCGTGCCATTGTCCGGCAGCATGGCGGAAATGTTACCGTGCGGATGCCGGATAATGGCGGGTATTACCGTTTATATTGTTATGTCTATAACAACCACAACGGTGCCGCGGTAGGTAACATTCCTCTGATGGTTACCGGTCCGATTCGCCCCATGCGCATTGCCCGTTCTCCTCTTCCGCTGGTTTTGCTGGGTAAACAAGCCAACGGTATGCCATTTATTCCCGCGGGATGGATGGGAAATTACAAAAATATCTCCTACGGTACGGCGAATTTCGGGCCGGCGGGCAGCCATACCTGTGTACGAATCTCGTACAAATCCTCCAGCGGCTGGGGCGGCATCGCGTGGCAGAATCCCGCCAACGACTGGGGAAAAATCGATGGCGGCTTGAATTTAACCGGTGCCTCTGAACTGACCTTTTGGGCCAGGGGAAAAGTGGGCGGAGAACAGATCACTTTTGGCGTGGGCCTGATTGGGGCCGATCAACCGTTCCATGATTCGGCGCATGTATCAAAAGTTATCACGCTCACATCGCACTGGAAAAAATATTCGATCAGCTTGAGGGGACAGAATCTCAAGCGGATTATTACCGGGTTTTACTGGACCGGCGGCGGCAATGGTTCGCCGTTTACCTTTTATATTGATAATGTTAAATATGTAAAATAATGCCATTAAAATGGGTGCATTAAACTAAGTACACCACTTTAAATAAGGAGTATCACTCATGTTGACCACAGGTTCTTCCATGCTGACACGTTCGCAAACGGGTTTGCTGGCCATGCTTCTGGCAGTTGTCGCGATCGTCGGCCTGGTGAATCGGCAATCTCTGGCCGCGGGCAAACAAGCCGGGGCCAAGGTGTCGCTTCCTCTGGTGATTTATTCCGATGGGCAGGGGCAATCGCCCTACATCCCCGCGGGCTGGATGGGTAATCCCTCCGCCATCAAATACGACGGTAATTGCACCACGCACCCCCGCAAGGGCAACAGCAACTGCTTGAAAATCCAATATACCTCCAGCAGCGGGTGGGGCGGCATTGCCTGGCAGAACCCCGCCAATAACTGGGGCGATCAGTCCGGAGGCTTTAATCTTACCGGTGCCAAAACGCTCTCATTCTGGGCCCGCGGAAAGAAAGCCGGGCAGGTGGTTACTTTCGGATTCGGTCTGATCGGATCCAATAAAAAATACCATGACACCGCGAAAGCAAAGCGCGATGTCACATTAACCACGCACTGGAAAAAATATTCCATCAGCCTGAAGGGCAAAGACCTCAAGCGCATTGTGGTGGGCTTTTTCTGGACGGCCGCCGCCGCCAATGGTAAGCCGTTTACGTTTTATCTTGACAAAATTGAATACCGGAAATAACCATTGTTTAGCCCGCCGAATGTGCGGTAATCGCGTTTGATTGTGTATATGTAAACGGCTCGCAAGTTCGCGTTTCTCTGTCATGGCGGTGTGGATGGATGAATAAAAAACCCCTGCGCTTCAGCGGAAATGCGGCCTTGAATGGCCGCGTGTTGGCGGTCGCTCTGGCCATGAGCCTCTCCGTGGGTTCTGCCGCGGGTTCTCCGCGCGTCACCAGTCACGAAGTGGTCCGGGCCATCAAGCGCGGGGTGCGCTATTTGCTTTCGCAGCGTGATGGGAAACACTATTGGGAAACGGGCATTCGCGCCGGAATATTCAACGATCCGGCGCATGAATCCGGAGTTTATGGCGCGGAAACGGCCCTGGTAACCGAATCGTTGCTGACGGTGCAGGGCACATTGGCCTTGCCGGAACTTGGAATTTTCAAGCAACCGCTTCACGGGGCCATCAAATTTTTGGCGGGCATTCGGGGGCATACCACCTATCAGGCGGCATTTCAGGCCGGAGTCTTCACACTGCTGCCGAAGCGACCGCAATATCGGGTTGTGCTCAAGGCGGACGAACAGTTTCTGTTGCGCAGTCTGCATCGCGATGGCGCGTACTCGTATGCCTGGTACTCGCGGGGGCCGCAAAAATTCCCCGATATACCCGGCAATTGGGACAACTCCAACAGCCAGTACGGCCTGCTGGGCATGTGGGCTTGTGCCCATGACGGGCTCGCGGTGCCGGCATTGTACTGGCGGTTGACCGCCAGGCATTGGCGCGTGAGCCAGCATAGCGATGGCACATGGGGATATTTTGGATTTGCCGGGGTGCCAACCACGCCAAGCGCTGGTCGCGCGGCAACATTTACGCCAGCCGGGCTGGCCAGTTTATTTATCGACGATGAATTTCTCTCCACGGGGCGCGTAAATCTCAGAGCCAGACCCGACCCGGCCATTGTCTCCGCTTTGCGCTGGATGGGGCGGAATTTCGATCCTGCGGAAACCGATGAATATGCGATGTACGCGGTTGAACGCGCTGGCCTGGCCTCGGGGTTGAAGTATTTCGGCTCGCATAATTGGTATCGTGACTACGCCAGCACGCTGGTGCATAATCAAAATGCCGATGGTAGCTGGCCCGGCGATTTCTGGGGGTCATCGCCCGTAATCAATACCGCATACGCGTTACTGATTCTGGACCGCGGACTCAATCCGGTATTCATGAACAAGCTGCAGTATTCCCCAAAATTCTACGGTCAATGGAACGGCCGCCAGCGCGATGTGGCCAATGTAACCAGTTGGGTCAGTAATCAAACGGAATCCAATTTGAATTGGCAGGTTGTCAATATCAACTCGCCGACGGCAAGCTGGCTGGATTCTCCAATTCTTTACATCTCCGGAAGTCAACTCCCCAAGTTTACCTCCGCGGAGGTGCACAAATTGCGGGCCTACATCGACGCCGGCGGCATGGTCTTCTGCAACTGCGACGGCAGTTCCCAACGCTTCCGTAGTGCGATGATCCGTCTTGGAGAACGGGTGGTAAAAAAGCGTTATGAATTCCACCTCCTTACCGCGAAAAATCCGCTGTTTAACATGCAACCATGGTATCACTTCTATTTTCCGATACTGGGCCTTTCCAATGGGATCCGGGAACTCTGGCTGGTCAGCACATTAGACCTTGCCCGCGTGTGGCAGGCGCGATTCTATTCTCAAAAACGGTGCTGGGAATTCCCGCTGAATTTGTATCTGTATGCAACGGGCAAGGGTTTTCTCGGTAATCGTCTGCAATCTCTCTATATCCCCAAATCCCATCGTTCCGTATCGCGAAGCATCACGATGGGCGAACTGAAATATTCCGGCAACTGGAACCCCGAACCGGGCGCGTGGCCGCGAATGGCGGCTTTGGCCCGGAGGAACTTTCACACCCGGTTGAAAATTCAAACGGTAACCAGTCGCCAGCTCAATGCCGCCGATATCGCGCTGCTGCATCTTGCCGGTACCGGCGAAGTCAACTTTTCCAACGCTCAAATTGCCGCCATACGGCACTACATCGCTTCCGGAGGAATGCTGTTCGCCGAGTCCGTTGGAGGCAAGCCGGCATTTACCGACTCAATCATACGCCTGATGGCGGCGCTTTATCCGGGTCTGCCGCTGCAAACGCTGCCGATGAATGGTTCGATCTATACCGGAAAAATGCCCGGAGGAATCGATGCTGTCAAGGTTCAATATCGGCGCACCGCGATGGCGGGATACGCCAAATCCAAGCCTGATCTTCTGGGGCTGAAAAAATCCGGCCGCTGGGTTCTGGTATACTCGCCCGACGACATAACCAGCGGATTGCTGGGCACAACGACATGGGGCATCAAAGGATATATGCCCAAATCAGCCCAGGCTCTGGCACGCAACATAATTCTATATGCGGCCGGGCATCATAAATAAAAAAATCGTGGCGATGCTGTTTCATCGCCACGATTTGTCGCGTGGGAGGGGTCGCGACGAGTTCACACATTGGCTTTACGGCGATGGGGCCGCCTGATCATCAACAGTGCCGCACCGCTGAGCGCCGCCAGACCCAGCATGGCCGGTTCAGGCACCGGTGTGCTGGTAATGGACATGGTGCTCCATTGCACGTCGCTGCCGTTGCCGCCGTTATTATCAATATATTGCACCTGTGTCGGTCCGCCGGTAGACATGTTAATACTGCCGGTAAAGCTTGTCGGGCTGCCTCCGCCGATATTGCCGCTGGCCGTTAGACTGTAGTTGCCCGCGGCATTCAGCAAGGTGAAAGCAAAGGTGTCATCGGCATGATAATTATAGAGAATATTGCCGGAGGCCGGCTCAAAATATGCTCCGCTATTGGTGCCATCGGACGCCCAATATTCGCCGCCCCCAAAGCAGATCATCGAAAACAGAACCTTTCCCGAAGAATCCAGCAGAGCAAAACCCATATTGGAATCCGCGGTACTGGGGTTGGTATTGGCAACAGATGTGCTGGTGTTGCCGTTGTCAAGACTTAAATCGGTGGTGAATGTCTGACCCGCGGTCAGGGCGGAATTAAAGGATCGCGTGGCCGTGGTAATATCTGTGTTCAATCCGGTATCACCTCCGCTGCCTGGATAAACATAGATATCAAATGCGGGTGTCGATGTGGCGATGCCGCTGTTGGTGCCGACGAAGCTGCCGCCTCCACCACCCGCTCCGGAAGGGCCGGTATAGGCGAAATTTACATTCCAGGCACCGAAGCCGGTGCCCGAATTATTGCCGTTAAAGCTGCCGGAATAATTGGCCGCACTGTCGCTGGCAACTTGCGGGTTGGCCAGCGCTGTGGCATGGGCTGCTGAAGTGTTGATCCCGGCCGCCGCTAACGCAACTGCAATGGATGCTGATAAGAACAATTTGTGATTCATGATAAACCTCCAGAAAAATTATGCACAATTCACTACAATCAATGCTGCGCACCATTTGCGCTAGGTGCTGTACAAGTTCATATTCTCGCTCCTTTCTTCGCCACGTTCGGCAACAGATCCTGCCGTCGAGGCCGTTTGAAAATGCCATTCCGGTCACTTGTTGGTGGCGACGCCCGCCGGTGCCACTGCCATGAGATCAGATCGATGCCTGGGTTGCCGGGCCGCAATTTTAACCACCGCCCGACCGGATATTCTCAGTGTAATGGCACTGAAGCGGGCACACGTATACGCCCACGACTTATGGCTTAACACCGCGAAGCCCGCCTGCCGCATTTTTGTATCTTTCGCAGTCCGGATGGATCCAAGCTTTTTCCAGCTTCCCGACAATGGACGATAAAATCCGCTTACCGTATCGCCGGTTCGCACCAGCTTCAGCCGCACGGGAAAGCCCGAGATCGGGGCCATGGTCTGGATAACATTTGCACCATTCACCGGTCGGCACGTCCAGGCGACCATATTTCCGGGAATGGCGTTTATCATCGCAAACGCCGAATCCGGGGCTTCTGATGCGCGCAGCATCAAGCCCGCTTTGGCCCATTGACTGCTTTGCAGCAGTTGCGTGAGTGTTGCCGAAAGTGAAAAGCTCGCTGTTGTGCGGCGGTACAGGAAATGAAATGAATCGTGGCGATTAAAAATATCCGTCCCGCTTCCGTAGACGGCCAAATAGCCCTTGGTCAGTTTTTGTCCGCCAGACTTGGCACCACCGATGTCGGCCTGCCTCCAATTGCGGATGGCAATGCCGTGTGGAACGTGCGTTGGCAGTACCGGCGCTGGCGCGACATAGGGCAGATCCAGTCTGGGCGCGCGGCGACTGGTCAGTGCGTCCAGCAGTGGACGATTTATAGCCAATGCAATGGTGCCCATCGATTTGAAATAAGCCAAAATGTGTGACTTGCTGCTGTGCCGCACGGAAATCGCCGGTACGTTGTTACGATTGGACACCATGTACCAGGAATTATCGGTGGCCCCACCCTGCGGCTTAATGAGTTTATAGCTCCACATCGTCGCTGCCCAGCCATTGGCGGCAAACGTATCGTAATCCTTTCGCATCATGGCCGGACCGCCGCTCTGATTCAGCACCACATTGAATTCACCGACATAAAATGGAACGCGAGCCGATTTGCAGAAGGCTTCCATCGACGGAATTCGACGTTTGATAAACCATGCCATGGTTCCAAGTCCCGGTTGGTCCCCAAAAAGACCGGGATAAAAATGCGATGTATACGCCACATGCTTCCATCCGTGCGATGCCGGGCTGCCCCAGAATCGCACCGAGCCGGAAAGCAGATTGGGCATAAACATGATGTGGCGATGATCCACGCTGCGCACGGCGCTATAGATGCGCGGCATCAGGGCCAGGAGTTTGGGGGCCATATTCTGATGAAAGTTGCCGTAGGGTTCATTGAGCAGATCGTAACCGGCAACGGTGGGGTTGCCATGGAAATGTGCCGCAATGGCCCGCCATAAGTCAATGGTTCGTTCCTGATCGATGCGACTCTTCCAGAGTCTGTCGCGTTTGATCCGTCCGGTGGGGCCGTCAATGCTTTGCCGTCCGGGGGCCGCGTGCATATCCAAAATGGCATAAATATGATTCTTCGCCGCCAGCGCTACGGCACGATCCAGCCAATAAAAAGCATGTCGGCGCAAGGCATAGGGCGCATGGGTATGTTCCAGCAATTGATAGTTAAATGGAACCCGCACAACGTTAAAATGAAATCTGCGGATGAGTTTGAAATCACGATTGCGGATAAAATTGGATCGATACACCTGCATCAGATGATGCTCGGCGGCGGCACCGAACCTCTTTTTGAAAATCTGTTCAACGGAATATTGATCGGGATAATGCCATGCGTGCATCCACGGTTCAAACAAAAGCCAGCACCCCAGATTGCATCCGCGCAGAACAATCGGCTTGCCTCCAGCCGTAAAGTGCGTGCCGGATGTGCTCACGAACGGCAGGGGGCTTTGCTCCGCCGCGGCATTTGTGCCCGCAATCAGCGAACTGCCGGTTGCAGCCATCGTTATGACGCCGCAGGCTATCGTGATTGCTGAAACATTTCGACGACTCAATATTCGCATGATGAACTCGTACAGAGGAAAATATCAAACCAGGACCGCCGTGCCGCCGGCACCGTGCTTGAATCAGCACGGCACCCCGGCGGGTTAAATGGAATCACGGCTCGCCGATCTGCCACCATGGAACCGACCATCCATCGGTGCAGAATTTGGTGTAACCGAAGGACGTGATCGTATTTGCCTGTCCGTTGGCCAGTAGATAGAAATTGCTTTGCAGCGTGGAGTACTTGACCGAATCGGCATGACCGTCCACGTAGCTGACATTAATCCATGGATCGGGCTGGCTGGGATGATGCGGAAAATCGTTCGGGGCCCAATTGCTGTATACTTCATCGAACCAGAGTACTGCCTGTGAGGCGTTGCTGACCTCCGTATCGCGTGTGCCCGCTGCGATCCAGTCATTGTAGAAGTAGTCCACCGTTCCGCTCGAAAGCAGCCA
>JAJZCT010000050.1 GCA_021828925.1 Planctomycetota bacterium | reverse complement strand
GTCGAGTCTCAACCAACTATATCTTCCTGTCTTTTTTGGCATCCTTATCGGCGTCCAGCCAAGCCTTCAGACGTTTGGGGTCAAATGTGAGCATTTTCGTTTCGCTTTGGTATACCCCGAAATCCCTCGCAGCGCTTTTGGCAAACTCAGCCGCAAAGACTGGATCTATTTCATGGCTGGTGCGTTGACCGCTGCGCGCCACGAGTTCGGAAGAAAAAGGCTTTTGGGGATTGAGCGTGAGCAGACAGCCCTGCCGCAGATTCAAATCAGGTTCCGCTGCCACCGCGATCAGGGATAAGCCAAGAATGTACCTCTGGAGCCGCAAGGTTTCATCTGGGGTACCCCCGCGCAGGCAACGCAGGGACGCCAGATTGAGAGAAGCATCGCGGATAATTTCGCCATTTACCTGCACCCCACCGATCTTGTGGACGGAGGGGACATCGGCAAGGCCGACCTCGGATGGCTTCCCTTCTAAATCATCCGGGAGGAGGCCTTCACTTTCATAATTGATCGCGGGAATATACTGAGCCGAGCGCTTCAATTGAACGACGTTTCTCGCCCGAATGATTGAATTAATAAGCCGCGGAATCTTGACTTGACTGTCTCGCGAATCCCAAGCGCCGAAGATCAAGGAGGTCGGGGCGAGCCTCGCAAGGGTAAGTGCATTATCTTTTTTGAAGTCATCGAGTGCGTTTTTTATGTCAGGCCCAAGTTCCGTGCCGCGAAATGCGGCATCGGCAATACGGTGGCCAATCTCCAAAAGATTGCGGATCAATCCATCCTTAAATTTTATCTCGACC
The DNA here is from genome assembly GCA_021828925.1 of Planctomycetota bacterium. The sequence goes on along the minus strand of JAJZCT010000050.1, from coordinate 10,416 downwards.
TGTGGCACCAAATCCCTATATTTTCCCAGCGAGAACATAGGCTCCAGCCGGTTCGCCTGAGACGGAATACTGTCCAGAACGCAGACGGAGGCTGCTCCTTCGCCATCAATGTTATAGACCGGCGGATCAGTCTTTTTCTCTGACGGGTTTGCGTAACTGGGTGGAAAAATGATGTCGTCCGTCTGTGTGGCGGGGATAAGGTACTGCCGAATTACCAGTGCCACAGGGCCGTCGTTCATCAGCCATCCATCATACGCCTTGTACTTATGGTCTTGTCCATTAGTCATAATTTCTCCTTTCAAATATAGCCTGTGAAAAAGTTTTGTGTTTGCGTTGGTCGGTACGAAAATAGTTATTGAAGATATAGTTGGTTGAGCGAGGCAATCGCACGGAGCCGCAGATAACAGCGCCCAGAAGATTGGCGGGAATACCCGGGGCGTTTTCTGAAAGCTTCGGCCAGACGGTATACCGAGATTGATTGGTAACGCTAGTTGCAGCAGGCCGGGCGCGTTGCAAACCAATGAAGCAGAGTGCCTCCAGAGCGGGACAACAATCCGCTTCCATTTTGTGCGTATCGGAAGAAAATCCACAATCAAGCGGGTGTGATTTATTGCCACGACGTGGGTCGAAATAGAACGGTTCTTTCTTCTTCGGCTTCGATTGCTTTCCGGTTTTCGTTAATTTTGGCGATTGATATAAAACGGCCATTACTTTATTAAAAGGATCAGCACATTTTGGATCAATAGCATCGAGCATTGCTCGCAGGATGACACGCTCCTTCATCGAACCGGCCCATGGTTTGATGGATTTCTCCGACCACCAATCAAGATAGATTGCGGCTCGACCGTCGCTCCATTGCAATTCGATTGGCTGGATAGGGCTGTTATCTTCCTTGTCGTCATCCGCATCGTCTGAATCAGCATCGTCGCCAACGTCGAGTCTCAATGCCCTGACTTCCGCAAGTAGTTCAGAGAGTAGGTTGCGGGAATATCCCGCCGTGCCGCACGCCATTGTTCCATTATCCCGTTTGGGAAGCGAGCAGTCCTTTCGATTGCACGGCGAAACGTTGATATAAAAGTGTTCCCCTTCAAACCACCCCTCCGCTCCCGACCATAACCGGTCGGCCAGTTCCAGCAGGCCGCAGCAGGCGAAGAATTGGCCGGGGTTGGTGAGATCAACGGGAATCGTGATATTTGGCGTTGGATTTTTCATTTTTTCTCACCTCCATTACTATTCGCCGAGGCCATCGTGTCGGCGCAGCGCAGTAGGTTTTCCAACCACGCCAGATACCAATGGCCGTACTTACGCTGCAAACGGGCAAAACGGCGCATGGCATTCACGGCAATTTCCGGCGATTGCTTCCGCGCATCGGGATCAAACCCGCCCTTTGGAAAATGTGGGCGGCTACGGCCATGGTGCGTTGCAATCAGGTGCATGGCCAGATCAAAAACATCGCTGTCGAGCTTTTCGCCATGTCCGCCGGCAAACTCGCACAGTGAGCCGAACTCGTGCCGGTAGTCGCCTGCAACAGGTCTCATTGTGCCTCCGGATTTCGCCAAAGGTTCCGTCATATTTCCTTTGACGGCCCGTTGCCATATTTCGCGGGCTTTGCCGTTATCATGCCATTTGGCAGCCAATTCCAAGGCCTTTTGTACTTCTTCGGCCAAGGCGAGGCGACAGACAATCTCGGCCGCATGTTTTTCCACGGCAGCAACATGTTCGGCAAGAAACTGCTCCCGCGTGCCATATTCAGGCCGCTGCCGCTTGGGAACGAGGCTGCTCAATTGGTGAACTGTATCATCATCTGACGGCAGGTCGAGTGTGAATTTGGCAAGATTACTCGAATCCGGCGGGCTATCAGCCAAAAGCGGCTGCTCTGTTTCACCCGTCCTGATGGCCCGATATCGTTGCTCCCCCCCGGAACCCGGTTCATCCGCCACATCCGTAGTTTTATCGGAATTATCAGCGGGATCGAATATGCCCTCATTGCGTTTAATTCCACCAAAAGATGCGGGAAGAATCAAATCGGCGTTGATAATAGCATCATCCCGTTTCTTTTGTAGATTCTCGATCAGGTCTCTCAAGAGAATACGTCTCAGTCCTCCACGGTCGATGACGCACGCTCTCCCACCCACCGCCTGCTGTCGTTCCGAAGTTAGATTTTTCCAGCGCTTAACCAGCGTCTCGGCCGCCTTGGAAGTCGGCAGCGTCAACGTTTCGTGGGGCAGCACGCGGTGTGCATCGAACCACTCTTCGATGTCGTCAACATCCAATTCCGCGAAACCGTCGACATCCAGTTCCGCGCGCCAGGCGATGGTGGTCTGCGGCGGATCTTCGTCAATGCCGCGCAGCCATGAAGCAACGGGCGGGCGGCCGGGCATGGGTTCAATGATTGTGGTCATACTCCAATTGTCGAGAAGGATGTCAGTGAGCTTGACTGTGGGGGGGGTAGGCGAAGATGTCTGTTGGACCCGTTCGGGGGTGAGTGATCCCTTGAATTTCGCGAGTGCTTTTGGGCTGACATCCATGCCATCGGTAAGCAGATTCGATGTGGCAATACATGCTTTATCGAAGTCCGTTTTGTTGGCAGGCCCGCTTTCTTTGATCAGCACGACGGCAGCATCGCCTTTGCCTCGCCGGTTCACTCGCCCCAGCCGTTGAATCATGGAATCCAATGGTGCGGTGTCACAAACCATGTGGTCTGCGTTCAGATCAAATCCGACTTCGCCGGCACTGGTGGAGATGAGAAAAGCGGTGTCATTGTTGTCGCCGGGCTTCTCGTCACCGTTTAGAAAGCGGAGCAGAACAGGCTTTTTGACTAACTCATCGCGTTCCAGACCGCGCATGGTACCGGTCAGAACTGCAACCGTTTCAGCGTATGGTCCAAGTTTGGTCTTGGTAGACTTGTATTTACGGATTATCTCCGCAATGTCGCAGGCGTCCTCCGGTTTACGGACGAACACCACGATGCGTCTACCGTTGAGCGATTGGCTCTCCGTCAACTCTATTGCGGCTTTGGCCATTTCGGCGTTAAGTTTTGCCCGATCAAAATCGTGCCTTATCGTAAGAGTCTTCTTCGCGTTAAATCTCTCGTTGACGGTTTTATCGTCAGCGTCTTCTCCGTCGAGTTTTCCATTCTCGTCGAATTCCAATGTGAACGGCCGCTTGTCACCATCGGATTTGCCGCTGGTTGCGGACATGCGGATGACTTGCATCGGCTTCACGGGTGGGACGCCCGTGCCACGGGGCTTGTTGAATTGTTCAATCGTGCCGAGGAGTTTTTCGAATGGTTTGGATAAATGCGATTCATCCAGAATCAGCAAGGAATCCTGCCCCAGCAGACCGGCCTCCAGAGGCCGTTGTTTGTATGAACTGCGGTAGCCGCTGAAAAGCAATCGGCTGCCGATCATATCCACGGTGCCAATAATAACCGCCGGCTTAGATGGATCGTGCGACCATTCCCGATCATCGGCCAATTGTCCGCGAAGTGTGCTGATGGCGGGCGTTACGATTTTGGCTTCCTTCGCATTTTTAACCAATTTCTGCGCCAAATCAGTTGCCTGATCTACCACCGTACGGCGATCAACAACATAAACTAACCGTGTGGGTAATCGCTCAGTTCTTTTTTCTTCTATCTGTTTGGCGCGGGCGATCAGCCAGATCGCCATGACGCTGGTTTTACCCATGCCGGTGGGTAGATCAATAACAGGTTTGATGTCGTTGGCCAGAAACTGGTCATACAATCTGCACTGCCATGCCATGGGCTTATTACCCGTGACCGCCTCAAACATGTCCCCGAATTCAAGCATCATCCGATCCCTGCCAACCTGTAACCTAAAACCTGCCCCCTACAGCCTGCAACCCTACCAACGTGTGACGGGATTATGCGCCTTGGTTCACCCCTTGGCAAATAAATTCTCCTGAACGATCAGCTTCGTCAGCAAACGGGTGCCGACGGCGTAAATTGTTCCACGGAACCGCTCGCCTCTTCATTACCATCGTAATCGAAGCACAAGATGAAATCAACTATGAAAAATGGTTCCTTTAACCTCCAAATATAATGAAGTGTTGACAAGTGATGGGAGGGTAACTATTGTCTCCTATTAGATTAGATATGGTTACGAGCGAACAATCTCTTCAATCTCCGCAGACACAAAACGTGTCCGCCCTTGGCTTTTCCCCAATGCCACTCGCCACCGCTGCGGAGACTCGTCGACGTACACAACCAATTCGCCAACACCTGCGGGAAGCGCAATGGGTTCATCGAAAATTAACCGGCCGCCGCCAGCCTGGGCAACCGGGAGGCACCGCCCCGCTATGCGCAGTTCAATTCGAACCTTGGCGGAGAAAGAATCTGATATCGAGGTTTGAATCATGGTGATATCTCCGCAATTCCCCGACCAACGCGCCGAGGCCTTTGTCGGCCGGCGTGATCTGTACATCACCGGCCCGCTTGGTCGCGGAATTCACGGCAGCGTATACCTGACCAGCGCCATGACCGCGATCAAAGCACATAAAGAATCCACATCATACACCCGTGAGCTGGCTTGTTACAACCGGCTGCGGGAAAGAAATGTAACCGAGATTTGCGGCCACCATGTCCCGCAGCTCATCGCGCACGACGACCTATTTATGGTCATAGAAATGACCATCGTCACGCCCCCGTTTCTACTGGATTTTGCGGGCGCGTACCTGGATTGGCCGCCGGATTTTTCGCCAGAGGTCATGGATCAATGGCACCATGATAAAGCCGAACAGTTTGGAAAACGCTGGAAGGAGGTGCAAAACGTTCTTGCGATGCTGACAGAACAATCTGATATTTACATGTTGGACGTGAATCCCGGCAACATCATGTTCTGAAGCAAGGTGACCCCCGAAACTTTCCGTCCCGGCTCATCCGGGGCGGCCCCATTGAAGCATTATGTTCGGCGGTTATTGCGTGCTCAAGATGGCACATTTTCCGCGGCGGCGGGTCTCCCGCCGCCGCGGCCCCATTTAGAAAGCAAACCCTTGCGCCTGACGTGAAAAACCGGAATTTCACAGCACGGTGGCGTGGAACCGCCTGTGCACCATGCATTCGGTTGGCACGAAAACAAGAAGATCACCCGTGAGTAATGAGTAAAAGGGGCAGGACCGCCCCGGTGCGCCGGGAAACAATGAACAACGAACAACGGGCAACGAACAACGAGCAACGGTTCCCGGTGCGCCGGGGCTCCCTGCGGGAGCGGGCGGGGGGAATCAATTGAAAAGGAAATGCGCGATGTCGCCATCCTGGAATATGTAGGTCTTGCCTTCTGATCGCAGCTTGCCGGCGGCGCGGATGGCGGCTTCGTTTTTGTGGGTTAACAGATCGGTGATGTTGTAAACTTCCGCACGGATAAAGCCCTTTTCGAAGTCGCTGTGGATGACTCCCGCCGCCTGCGGGGCGGTGGCGCCAACGGGGATGGTCCAGGCTCTGATTTCCTTGGGGCCGGCGGTGAAATAGCTTTGCAGCCCCAGAAGTTTGTACGCCTCGCGGGCAACGGTATCCAGAGCCGGCTCGGACATTCCCAGATCCGCGAGCATTGCGGTGCGATCCTCGGCGGTGAGTTCCGCCAATTCCGATTCCAGCTTTGCGCATACCGGCACAACAACGCCACCCTCGGCCTGTGCCCGGCTGCGCACAACCTGCACCAGCGGCCCCTGGCCATGCGGATCGGATTCATCGACATTGGCCACGTACAGCACGCGTTTGGCGGTGATCGGCCCAAGATTATGAACGATTTTCCAATCATCGGGTTTCCACGGTGCCAGCGTGCGCAACGGCTTGCCAAGTTTGAGCGTCTCGACGAGCTTTTCAATAACTTCCACGGACGCAATGGCTTCCTTATCGCCGGCGCGGGCATTACGCCGCTGCTTATCAACCGTTTTTTCCAGGCTCTCCAGATCCGCCAGCATGAGTTCCGTTTCCACTGTTTCAATGTCGCGCAGCGGATCAACTTTTCCATCCACATGCATGACATCGCCATCCGCGAAACACCGGACCACATGCAATATGGCATCGACTTCCCGAATGTGCGAGAGAAATTTATTTCCCAGTCCCTCACCGGTGCTGGCACCTTTGACCAAACCGGCGATATCCACGACCTTAAGCAGAGCCGGCACGGTTTTTTCGCTTTCAATGAATTGCCGGATCTGGTCCAACCGCCGATCCGGAACCGCAACCACGCCGACATTGGGTTCAATGGTGGCGAAGGGGTAATTGGCGGCCAGTGCGCCGGCATTGGTTAAAGCATTAAACAACGTCGATTTTCCGACGTTTGGCAATCCGACAATTCCAACTTCCATGGTGATTCCTGTACCGATCGAGCAATTCAAAGCCATTACCCGCGATGCTTTTTTCGGTGCATCACGTTACCAGTTACTTTTCTGGTGCGGAAGTTATAGCAGGTTTCCCGCCGGATGTCGCTTCCGCCTTGCAGAATCAGGCGTAACGCACCAGCAGGCTTTTAAGCTCGGTCAGATGTTCAATGGCATAGCGCACGCCTTCGCGCCCCAGTCCGGACTGCTTGACGCCGCCATAAGGCATGGCATCAATGCGCACGGTCGGCGCATCGTTGACCACGACACCGCCAACTTCCAGCGTTTCAAATGCCTGGCGAGCTTTAAACAGGTCCCGGGTAAAAATTCCCGCGTGAATGCCCAGAGCGGACTGATTCACCTGGGCCAACGCGTGTGAAAATTCTTCATATTCCTCAATGATGGCCACCGGCCCGAAAACTTCTTCACAAGCCAGACGCGCATGCCCCGGCACATGCGTTAAAAGTGTCGGGATATATAAAGCCCCGTCACGGCGCCCGCCGCACAACACCTTGGCTCCGCCGGCAACAGCCTCATTTACCCATTGCTCCACACGCCTCGCGGCAGCCACATCAATCATGCAGGCGACATCCGTGTGTTCATCCAGTGGCGGCCCGGTCCGCAGCGCCAGAGTCTGACGCACGAGCTGTTCGGTTGCGGATTTGGATATTTTCTTATGCAGATATATTCTCTGAACACTGATGCAGCTTTGCCCCGCATAGGAGAAAGCCGCCGGAACAATTCTGGACACGGCATCAGTGATATCCGCATCACTCTCCACGATTACCGCGCTGTTGGACCCGAGTTCAAGCAGCACACGCTTGCCGATGGCTTGAGCCTGCAATTCCCATCCGACCTTGACCGAACCGGTAAACGATACAATCCGCACGCGCGGATCACCAACCATTGCATGGACGTGTTGAACCGATGCCGGAAGAATACTCCATGCGCCGGGCGGCAAATCCGTTTGAGTCAGCAGTTCGCCCAGCAGCAATGCCGTCAGAGCGGTGCGATCGGAAGGCTTTAATAAAAATGGACAACCACAGGCCAGCGCCGGGGCCACCTTATGCGCCACGAGATTCAAGGGAAAATTAAAGGGGGTGATAAATACCGCGGGTCCGGCGGCAACGCGTTCCACCATGCAGTGATATCCCCGCGAGCGTTCATCAATATCCACGGGAAGCTGTTGGCCGACAATGCGCGTGGACTCTTCCATCGCCAGGCGGAAGGTGGTCAGAGCTCTGGCCACTTCGGCGCGCGCCGTTTTGACGGGCTTACCGGCTTCCCGGGCGATAAGCTGCGCAAAGTCTTCCTGCCGATTGAATAATCCGGTATATACTTTTTCACAGTTCGTTCGCCGCTGAATGCCGCTTAACGTTCTCATCGCCGGCATGGCTTGGTGCATGGCGGCAATGGCTGTTTCAATTACGCCGGCGTCGGCATAGGCAACTTCGGCCAGAACGCTTCCATCCTGCAGGGACAACGCCGGCCGGAAGTCGCTGCCAAAGCCGGGCTTTCCACACAGATAATAAGGCTGCCTGATTGTGTCCATGCCCCTATTGTAACAAGTTATGCGTGGCGAAGAATCTGCGATCAGAATGCGGACCCGTTGGCACCCTGCGCACCGCGTGTCATGAAAAAGCGCTTGGCTTCCCCGATGAGATAAAATGAGCCGGTGACGGTTACGAGGTCCTCGCGGGAAATGGCCCGCGTGGCAATATCCATGGCATCGGAAAAGCTTTCCGTTGCCTGCGCCATTTTGCCGAAGCGATCAATGTAACGGGCGGAGAGTTCCTCCGGGCTGGCACTCTTGGGATTGTTATGCGAACGGGTAAAGATCACTTTGTCAGCGCCTAAAGATACCTGTTCGAGCATCCCGTCAATGTCTTTATCACAATTGCAGCCAAAAATTACAACCATGCTGTCATAGGGAATGTATTGGCTGATTCCCCGGAACAGAGCTTTCACCGAGGCCGCGTTATGCGCGCCGTCGATAATGACGCGCGGATCATTCCAGACCGTTTCAATTCGCCCCGGCAGATTGACTTCATGCAGACCGGCAACGGCCTTGGCATCGCTGAACTGCAATCCACGGGCTTTGAGTTTATCCAGTATCGCCAGTGCCAGGCCGCAGTTAACGGCCTGATGTTCACCGATCAGCGGAACAGTCAAATGCTCAAAATGCGAACGCTCGGTAGTGAGAGATACGCGGACATGCGGACCCGCGGGACGCGTAACTTCAAAGCGATGGCTGAATTCAATGTCGGTGCCGACAAATTCCAGCGGCGCGTGCACCTGTTCGGCCACACGCATGAGAGCGGCCGTAACTTCCGGCTCCTGCAGGCAGGAAAGAGCCGGGATATCTTTCTTGAAGATTCCGGCTTTTTCTTCAGCGATTTTACTGAGCGAATTTCCAAGTACCGCCATGTGATCGTAACTGATATTGGTAATGGCCGTGACTTCAGGCGTTATAACATTGGTGGAATCCAGGCGTCCACCGAGTCCGGTTTCAATGACCGCCAGATCCACGTGTTCATCGGCAAAATGACAAAAGCCCATGGCGGTGAGAATTTCAAAGAAGGTGGGCTTATTTGCGCCCATTTTTTTCATTGCCAGTTCAATACGCTTCATCAGCAGCACGAACTGTTCTTCACTGATGTGTTGGGCGTTGACACAAATCCGTTCGCGCAAATTCAGCAGATGCGGGCTGGTGTACAACCCGACTTTGAAACCTGCATTGCGCAACATTGCCGCAAGCATGTGGCATGTGCTTCCCTTGCCCTTGGTACCGGCAATGTGAATTGTTTTATACGTTTGATGCGGGTTACCCAGCGCCTCAAGAAGCTGCCGCATACGATCCAGATTAAAGGTTGTGGTGTTGTATCGGACCACGCGCATGCGTTCATAGTCCGTGTGACTCATAAGAAATTCAATGGCTTTGTTATAGGCCTTGTTTTGCGCAGGAAGCACAGGAATGATCTTAACCGGGGCAACCGGTGCCACGGCTACTTTTCGATGCTGTACCTTTTTTTTTGTCGAAACGCTGACAGTTTGACGCGCAACTTTCCCATGGGTTGGTTTCTCGCGCTTGCGTTTTCCATGAGATGCCGATAACTTGCGTTTCTTCGCGGTAATCATACTATTTAATATACTGAAAAAATCGCAAATTTACAAGCTTTCGGGGATATCTCAATTATTATGTTATATAATTTCATGTTTATTATTTTTTAATACCTTTTTACGAATTATTTATTCACACGGTACTTTCTATACGGCAAATGGAAAATCCGGACGCCATCGCCGGTCAAGCTGCGACCACATATTCATATTTAAGAATAACGTATAGTCTATTCCATTGCCGTTGATTGTTTGGCAGCGCGACGTTTGGCTGATTTTGGTTTGCGATAATTCAATTCCAAAGGCAGGTCCGGCTGGGCGATTTTCTCACCACTGATTTGTGGGGCCACCCCCATCCGGGTTCCCTCCGGACTCATTTGCCGGGCCGGGTTAACGCCCGAAAATGTCGGGGTTGGCGGTTGCCAGCACCGGCCATCCTCGGCTTGAACAATCATGTCACATGCTTCCGCCGGATCATCCGTGATGCGGAAAAGCTTGAGATCTTCCGGAGCGATGTTGTTGAATTTATGGCACATGGTCTTTCTCATCCAGTCAATCAACCCCTCCCAGTAATCTTGACCGATGAGAATCAGAGGCCGCGGGTCGATCTTGAGCGTCTGGATCAGCGTAAGCGTTTCGAAACATTCATCCATGGTACCGTAGCCACCAGGAAAGCAGACCACCGCATGCGAGTATTTGATAAACATGGTCTTGCGCACAAAGAAATAGTGGTGATTCAGCGCAATAGTCTGGTACGGATTGGCATGTTGTTCATGCGGCAGGCTGATGTTAAGCCCCACGGATACGCCACCGGCGTCGCGCGATCCGGAATTGGCGGCCTCCATAATGCCCGGCCCACCACCGGTAATAACGGCAAATTTTTTCCGTGCCAGCATCGCGCCCAGCAGTCGGGCCTTTTTATAGTACGGGTCTCTTCGCGGCGTACGCGCGGAGCCAAAA
>JAJZCT010000049.1 GCA_021828925.1 Planctomycetota bacterium | reverse complement strand
GTTCCTGGTGCATTCCAAGGGTGAATGGGCTGGAAAGCCGTTTGAGTTGCAAGATTGGCAGTGGAAATTGCTGATCGCGCCCTTGTTTGGTTGGAAGCGGGCGGATGGCACGCGGCGGTTCCGGAGAGCTTACATTGAGATTCCCAAAAAGATGGGGAAATCAACGCTGGGATCGGCGATTGCCTTGTATCTGCTGGTGGCTGATGGCGAGCCTGGGGCGGAAATCTATTCCGCCGCGGCGGATCGGGAGCAGGCCAGCATTGTGCATGGTGAGGCGTCCAACATGGTGGAGGCGTCGGCGGAATTATCGCGGATCCTTGAGGTGGTGCGATCTACGAAGCGTATTACGTTTCCCAGGACACGCAGTTGGTTCAAGGCGCTGTCGGCGGATGTTCCGACCAAGGAAGGATTGAACGCTCATGGGATTCTCTTTGATGAGCTACACGCGCAGCGGGTCCGGGATCTTTGGGATACGCTGGCCTACTCCACGCGGTCCCGGCGTCAGCCACTCCAGATCGCGATCACGACGGCGGGCTGGGATCGGCACAGCATCTGCTACGAACAGCATGACTACGCCGAAAAAGTCTTGAGCGGCATTATTGATGATGATGGGTTCTTTGCCTTGATTTTCGCGGCCGGTAAGGATGAAGACTGGCGCGATGAAGAGGTGTGGAAACGGGTGAACCCGTCGCTGGGGGTCACCGTTTCCATGGAATCATTCCGCGAATCGTGCAAGGAAGCCCAGGAATCCCCGGCGAAAGAAAATAGTTTCCGGCGGTACCTGCTCAATCAATGGACCGAGCAGGATGTGCGGTGGATCTCGCTGGAAAAGTGGGATGCGTGCGGGGAAGCGTTTGACGCGCGGGATCTCGCGGGCGAGCCGTGCTATGCGGGGTTGGATCTGGCCAGCACCACAGATACAGCGTCATTTGCCCTGGTGTTTCCGCGGCCGGGCGGCGTTTACCAATGCCTGGTGAAGTACTGGGTGCCCCTGGAGGGTGCGCGGCGGAGGTCACGGCGGGATCGGGTGCCTTATGACGAATGGGTGAAGCATGGGCTGATTGCGGCCACGCCGGGCGAGGTGATCGATTTTGACGTGATCCGGCGGGATATTGGCGCGTTGGGGCGGCAATACAACATACGGGAGATCGCTTTTGACCGGTGGGGTGCGGTGCAACTGGCGACCCAGTTGGAGGGTGACGGATTTACGATGGTTTCATTTGGACAGGGCTTTGCATCCATGAGTGCACCCACCAAGCAGCTTGAGACTTTGGTGCTGGGCGAGAAACTCATGCACGGCGGTGATGTGGTGCTGCGCTGGATGGCCGGGAACGTCGTGGTGGAGACTGATGCCGCGGGCAACTACAAGCCGAGCAAGAAAAAATCGAGCGAAAAAATTGACGGCATTGTGGCTGTGATCATGGCCTTGGGCCGGTGCAGTGAAGACAAGCGTCCTCAGAGCGTTTATGAGGAAAGGGGATTGCAATATGTCTGATGAACATCAAGATCTTATGATGCGTCGCCGGCGGCGGCGGGAGTCGGCGGCGATCTACATGATCGGCACGGTGCTGCTGGTGATTGGGTGCGGTTGTTTGTGGTGGCAGTTGGGGTTTGTTGCCGGCGGCCTGGCGTTGATGGTGGATGCAATGATTCAGGAGCGAGCATGAGCCGGATTGCGGAATTGATTTTTGGCCGCCGCAGCGTCGAGAACCCTACGGTTCCCGTGTCGCCCACGATGCTCGATAGCTTGATGAGCTATGGGCCGACGCGCAGCGGTGTGCAGGTCAATGAGCAGACCGCGATGACGTTTGCCGCGGTGTTTGCGGCGGTCCGTATCCTCTCAGATGCGGTCGGGATGTTGCCTCTCGTGCTTTATCACCAGGAGAAACGGGGCAAAACCAAAGCGGTTGGGCACCCGATCTATGACCTGTTGCGATTTAACCCCAACAAGGAAATGACGGCCAGTGTTTTTAAGGAAACCCTGCAAGGACACCTGGTGCTGTGGGGAAATGCGTACGCGCGGATCAAACTGAACCGGGCTGGGATCCCGATTGAATTGATTCCGATGTTGCCGGATCGGACCTTTGCAGAACGCCAGGGCGGCAAACTGCGATACAAGACAGAGATGAGCGAGACTTTTGCGCCGGAAGAGATTTTGCATTTACCTGGGCTGGGCTTTAACGGAATTGCTGGTTATTCGCCGATTGCTTATACGCGTGAGGCGATTGCCCTGGGCCTGGCGGCGCAGATATTTGGCGCGACGTTTTTTGGCAATGGTGCACACATGGGCGGCGTGCTGACGCATCCGGGGCATTTGTCACCTGAGGCTGTGCGGAACTTGCGGGAAAGCTTTGAGGCGAAGTTTCGCGGCTCGGCCAATGCGAATCGGCCCGCGATCCTTGAAGAGGGAATGAAGTGGGAGGCTATTGGCATTCCGCCGGATGATGCGCAATTTCTGGAGACGCGAAAGTTTCAGATCTTGGAGATTGCACGGATTTTCCGGGTCCCGCCGCACATGCTGGCGGACTTGGAACGGGCGACGTTCAGCAACATTGAGCAGCAGGGCATGGATTTTGTCACGTATTCACTTCAGCCCTGGCTGGAAAAGTGGGAACAGGAAATCAAACGCAAGCTGCTGGCGGGCACGGACCTGGTGGCGCGGTTTGATCTGCGGCAGATTTTACGTGGTGACACAACAGCGCGTTTCCAAGGGTACGCAACGGCGCGCCAATGGGGTTGGATGTCCGCCAACGATATTCGAGAGGCTGAAGACGAAAATCTGCTGCCTCCGGAGCAAGGCGATACGTATTTGACGCCGCTAAATATGAATGCTGCAACTGAAGGCCAGAAGCCTCCAGCGTTGCCAGCAGAGCCGCCCGTAGCAGAGCCAAAGCCGGGGCAGGCGGGGACGCCCGCACCACAACAAAAGCCTGCCGCGGACGCGGCGCGATCGGGCGTCATCGACCTCATGGCTCTGGAGCTGCGGCGGATGCTCAAACGCGAGGGCAACGCCATGAAAAAAGCGGCGGAACGTAATGATGCGGATGGATGGGAAAGGTCGGTTCGCGTGAGTTCAGAGGGGATCCGTGAGAGCATGAAACTGCTGGCCGCGAGCTGCGGTCGCGTGGTTGGATCGGATGGAACACCAGGGGCGGCGATTGCCACGCGGACGATTGAGGAACTATTAGCCCAGGGAAAAGCCGGAATTGCCGGCGGCGTTGCCCTGGCGACGCAACTGGCGCAGGAGTGGGAAGATACTTGGAGTGTAAAACTCGCCAATGATGTTTATCAGGCCGTCTTGGCCGGAAAGGATGCTTATGTCACTTGAAATGGAAACGCGGGCGTATGGGCGCTGTGAGCTGCGGGCGGTGGAATCGGGGATGCCCAAGCTTGAGGGGCGGGCGGTGCCGTTTAATTCGCTTTCTGTGGATCTGGGCGGATTTCGGGAGATCATTGATCCTCAGGCCTTTGTGGATTCGGTGAAATCTGGGCCGGACATACGGTTGCTCATTGACCATGTTGCTTCCAAGGTGCTGGGGCGCGTCAGTGCTCGCACGCTGATGCTGGAACATACTGCCGAGGGGCTGGGTTTCTCGGCTGATCTTCCGGATACGAGCTATTCGCGTGATTTGCAGGTGAGCCTCAAACGCGGCGATGTGAACCAGATGAGCTTTGGCTTTATTTGCATTCGCGATGCCTGGGCCAGCGGAGACGGAGGGCCGATACGGACGGTCCAAAAAGGTGAGCTGCTGGAATGCAGCGTGGTGACGTTTCCGGCGTATCCACAAACCAGTGCCGCGGTGCGATCCGTGCTGGCGACGTACCGCGCGACGCGGGAGATGGCGGTCAACGAGGCCGGGGTGAAGGCGTGCCGGGCGGCGATCAGCGCCGGCGACATCAACGAGGGCGCATGGGATTTCACGCCCGAGGATGGAAGTGCGTTAATGGGATCCGGGCCGCTGGGGCTGAAATTCGGAACAGTGCACCTGGCGGAAGTTCCCCAGGAGGCTGCGGAGACCAAGGAACGGTGGGCTTATCCCTGGGGAAAATTGGTGGATGGCAAAATGACGGTGTTTTCGCGGGCGATTTCGGCGGCACTGGCGCGCAGTGCCAACACGCATCCGGCAATCCATTCCGTGGCCAAGGAACTTAAAGCCGACATTGACGAAAAGCTGGGCAAACGCAGCGTGATTTTCCAGCATTCCGAACTGCGGCAGAAGTTGGCGGAGCTATGATCGAGCAAATAGTACAAATGCCGCAAGAGCTTGAACGGCAATGCCCGCACGACATCGCGGAGCGCGCCGCCGAGCAGCGGTTTGCGGCGGCGTTGTTGGTTGATCCGGACCCACGCATTGAAGTACGGCGTAGGGCAGCCAAGGCAGAACTTAAATGGGAAATCGCCCCCACGGACGTTACGCGGTGGCAGAATGGTTTGCACCCGGATAATTATTTAAGGAGTAGTCAATGACTTTCTATTTTAATTTTATTGGGAAGGCCCGCAATATCGAAAAGCGTCTCGAAGCCTTCAGTAAAGAGCAATACAACGAAGGCTTATTACCCTTTAAGCCTGTTTTAATGGAGGTGCTTAAGCTTCAAGTAAGCCCGGACCCCGAGGGGCCAGAAATCCAAATAACCGCCGATGGGCACCAAGGAACAGATTACTCGAATTTGCAGATCAACATGCAGACTGCCTCGTTTGAGGTTGTGAAATGATTCTCGACGCAACAAAGCGACTGTGGGAAGCGCGGCATGTTACTATAAACGGCAAGCCGTTTACCACGCGGCGCAAGTCGCTGCGGCGGTTTGCGGAGGCGTTGGCCGCCGATCCGGACCCGCGAATAGAAGTGCGCCGCCGGGCAGCCAAGGCAGAGCTTAAATGGGAGTCGAAATGAAACCAATCTTTGACAGCACAAGTTTCGCGAATAAACTCAAATCCCCGCACACGCCGTGCGTGACAGTCTATCAGCAATGTATTCTCGATAAGAATTTCACACCTATACCCGACGGGATCGCGTCCGCCTGCGCGGAGGCCCAGAAAAATGACGCGATACTTTGCCTGGATATTGAGACATGGCCACCTCAATGGTCAGCGATCTCCGCCTGCATTGCCCAAGTGCGGCAAATGGCACCGAATCTCCGCGTTAGCCTCTACGGAAGCGGGTGTCTATCAGGGACGATGCTTAGCCAGCAATTCGCCGGGGTCGCGTCCGCCTTTGAAACCGCCGCTGAAATCATGCGATCTCCGGCAAGCGCCGCAGCCCATACCTCCGTAGATTTTACCGCCCCGTCGATTTATTTGGAAAGCACCCAGACAATCGAAAACTGGTGCGCGGAAACTGGGTATCAGATCACCGAATCGCAGCGATGGCGTAAGCCGGTATATCCGTACATCTGCCCCTATTTCGGCGACAACGGCCTGCTGATACCAGGAGCGACGTGGAGCGCGATGATCTGGACGGCCGTGGGAATCGCGGACGGCCTGATTGTGTGGGCGGCTAAGCCGGATATCCAATGGGATGAAAACGCGCCGTGGTTACAGGCGTTGAAAGGATTGCAATGACAAGCCCGGTATTTAACGCTGGTGGAATCGGCGCGTTCGTTCTGGCGTCGCAATCGCGGCGTGTGGACATCGCGATCATCGGTGATTCTAACACCGAAAAAGATTTTGGATCAGGTCATAACGTCGGGATGCGACTGGGATGGGCCTCTAAGGTCGGTGTTTACTCCACACAGCTTTTCGGGATGCAAACCAATGGTGGTTATGATTCCGGCAGCAGTGCCGCCTACGCCATGGGAACCAATTTTACCGTAGGCAGTAATTCTGGCGCGCCGTCAAACCTTGAGCCTTACAACCTTTGGAACAATAGCTACCTCGCATCAATCGGGGCCACTGGGCCAGCACTAGGAACTGGGATCTTTGCCCAAAGCTGGCAGTACAATCCGACACAGGGTACCCCCTATAACGCCAACTCTGGTGGTTCGTATTTGACCGGAATTATTCCGCCCGGCCCCAGCAACACTACAAGCAACAACAAAATGATAACGCATTCTTTCCCTGCCGATCTGACGCAGGAGTTGATCTGGCACTGGACTCATGCCACGATCGCCGGGTCCGCAGGATATTGGAACCCGACTGCCTTTCAGGGTGGCTTTTATCCCACAATGTACGCCACAACGCAGGCCAGCACGGCGGGAGGCTCAAGCACTCAATGGGTGGATGGATCGCTGACGGTACCTGCGGGCGCAAGGGGGGCGACCGGCACGCAACAGCCTGGGTCTATTAGGTTCCTTGGTACAAACGGCAATAATTCGACCAACGGAGGAATAAAAGCTCCTGTTCTGATTTCGTATCAACGGGTCGAAGTGCCCGCGATAACCTCTGGGATTTCGCTGCATGAGCTGCTGTACCAGGGAGGGCGGTGCGCCTACGACGCGGCTAAAACGATTCAGGCATGGTCGCAGCTACAAATGACGGAGTTTTTCCGGCAGGCGACGCGATTGCAGAACGGTCCACCGATGATGCTGATTCAGATCATGCACGGGGGCAACGATTTGAACCAAACCGAGATAAGCGCTGGCCCAAACCCCCAACAATCCGGCCAGCCGGGCGGCTACGCGGACAATCTCGCCGCCATCATCATCGCTATGACAAACTTTTGGGTGGGTGCCGGCAATTCCGCAAGCAACCTATTTTTCATGCTTGGCCCTTATCACCCCGCGCTATCGCGTATCGCAGATACTTTGGTTTGGCAAGGGAGCACTTATCAACAGTTGGTGGCCTACGAACTCGCTCAACAGTGGGTAGCGCAACACTATCCGAATGTCACGGCGGTTTCCGGCAGCCAAATGATGCCGGGCGGCTTTTCGCAGGTTGCTAACTGGCTTTCGGCCACCAATTCTTACGACTATCAAGGTGACGCTCATTTGATCCGGCATGCGTATTCTCGCTGGGGGCAGATGGCGATAGATTCGGTATTTTCATCGGTCGCGGGCGGCCGCACGCAGACGCGATATGCGGGTGCGGACGGGTCGCGTGGAACGCGCGTGCGAGCCAATGGCGCGGACGCTTAGTTTTTTTTGGAGTCACTATGAGTAACACGATACCAATGGACCAGATAGGAAATGTGCAGTCTGCGTCTGTGCAGACGGTGCTTCCCGCGAACAGCGGGAATGTGCTGATTGCGGACCTGCAAATGCCCCAACGCCGGCGGCGCGTGCATGTGCAGGTTACGACCACGGCGGCACTGACGAACTTTTACGCCCAGCGGTCTCCAACCGTCGGGGGTACGATGGTCAGTGATCTCGCTGTTGCAGATTTTGCAACACCGGACGGCAACTATCTGATCTCCCAACGCGGCTACGTTAATCCGCCGCCGGCGGGGACGTTTGATTTCATCATCGACCTTGAGGGTGTTGGCGACTTCCAGTTGTTTGCATCATCGGCGGTTGGAGCAACGATTACGGTGGTTGTGAGTTGGGCCGTTGTGGTGGAGACGTGATGGGTGAGAACGCAGGAGTTAGAGGTTAGAAGCTAGAATGTGGAAGGATAAAATAATGCGATACATCCCTAAAGTTCCGGTGCTCCGCCCGTGCGATCTCATTGAATCCAAGGTTCGATCCGGCGGCAAGAACCCAAACGCGCCAGCGGTCAAGCCAAACTTTGCTGTGCATGGCCAACGGCCTTACAGCGAAAACAGCTTCCGCGATAACATCAAGAGGGGCGGCTATAACTCAGGCGACCCGACGGCGATCTCCCCCGCGACTGAAAATATTGGCGGAAGCACCCCGTTGCGGGCATCGGCGCACAACCCCCATAAGGGGTTTCAGAATCCGTTCAAAGGACCGCTGCCGGATGTAAAAGTTCCCGGACTCCATGAGCAACTGCGGCCAGCCGCAGAGCCTGTTCCGGGGAAAGCACGCACGCCGTCCATTGGCCGGATCGTGCATTTTGTGCTGCCGGCCGGCGGATGCTTCCAGAACGCCGGTGAGCATCGGGCCGCGATCATTGTGCGCGTGTGGGGAAATGATTGCGTCAATCTAAAGGTCTTTACGGACTCGGACGTGCCCAACGCCGGCGGAAGAATGGTTGCCGACGGCGTGGACGTGTGGGTTTCATCGGTTATTTTTGATCCCACTGGCGTGGCCGAGCGGTCCTGGCATTGGCCGGAGGATAGTGAGACGTAGGGGGTGAGAACGCAGGAGTTAGGAGTTAGAAGAGCCTGGAAGCGCTTCGCGGCTATTTG
Organism: Planctomycetota bacterium; assembly: GCA_021828925.1. Next base: position 3,054 of record JAJZCT010000049.1, on the reverse strand, counting down.
GCTTCCTTCTCCTAGCTTCTAACTTCTAACTCCTGCGTACTGGCGAGCGGTGCCAAGCACACGCGGTTAAAAGATTTTCCTTGACATTGCAACTTTGATCGGTACCATGATCGTATGACGTTACGCGGTGTGATTTCTGGAACGATGCTGTTTGTGTTCCCGCCTTTGGGGATCCTGCTGCTGATGTTCTGGAAATCGCCTGAGGAATGTTGACATAGCCGTTGCAGTGGTCAAGCCTGGCCGAGATCAGGATGACCCGATGCGGCGGAACGACAATTAAAAAAACCCCTCACCAACCCGAGCCTGGCCGAGATCAGGACGGTGGGAAGTGATGACCGAATAGCTTAGGCCGAGACCGACGCGGACGGTGTGATACAAGTTTTTTAACTTGCCACCGCCCGCGTCGTTTTCGTTTTGGGTTCCGAAAATACGCGAAAAGTGGCTATTTTTGGAGCTATTTATGTCTCTCGAATTGCAAATCGTGGAATTATCAAAGAAACGGGCCGACATCATCAATGGTGCCGGTGCGATCCTCACCAAGGCGCACACGGAGAATCGGAACCTCAATACTGAGGAACAATCCGAATTCGACCGGCGGCACAAAGAGGGTGCCGACTTGCGTGCCCAGATTGAACGCATGCAGACCCAGCTTGCCGAAGATCGGGCGCTTGCCTCGGCGATGCCGGACACCCGGCAGGCCGGTCGCGGTGATGTTACGGGATCAGATCCCGAAACCGCCAAGGCGGAAATTGAAAATCAGGATTTCCGATCCTTTGTCCGCGGCGGACTCTCTGGTATGGAGCCGGAACGCCGCGCCCGGGTGACTAAACGCATGATGGAAGTACCCAATGAAGTGCGGGCGTTGGCCGAGGGCACAGGTACCGCGGGCGGATATACCGTTCCAACCGGTTTTGAAAAGGACTTAGTCCTGGCAACCCTGGCCATTGGTAAATACCTCAAGTTCATTGACAGCATTACCACCGAACTGGGTAACTCACTGCCCTGGCCAAGTGGCAATGACACCGGCCAGAGCGCGACGATTGTTGGCGAAAATGCTGTGGTTGCCAGCACGGGTGCCGACCCGCTGTTTGGGCAAACCACGTTTGGGGCGTACATGTACACCTCCAACATTGTCCTGGTACCGCTGACGCTGATGAATGATTCTGCGTTTAATGTTGAGGGGTATCTGCAAAAGATGTTCGCGATCCGGTTCGCTCGAGCGCTTAACGCGCATTTTACGACCGGAACCGGGACCAACCAGCCCACCGGAGTTGTTACAACTGCCACCAACAGCGGCTATACGACCGCGACGAATGCCACGCTGGCGTTTACTGATCTGGTCAATGTGTTCCATGCCCTGGATCCCAGCTATCGTGACGAAGCCCGGTTCATGTTTCATGACTCGACGCTGCAAACGATCCAGAAGCTCACCGACAGCAACGGACGCCCACTGTTCAGCCCCGGTGGTGTTACCAGTGACCTCAGTAAGCCGGTCGCGGACACGATCCTTGGTCGGCCGTACATCATCAACCAGGGCATGCCGCAGATCGGATCCCTGGCCAAGTCGGTGCTCTTTGGCGATTTCAGCAACTACAAGCATCGTGCGGTTAAAGGCACGCAGATGTTGCGGCTGGTGGAACGCTATGCCGATTTCCTCCAGGTGGGCTTTATGGCCTGGCAGCGGCATGACGGCAAGCTGATCGACGCCGGCACGCATCCGGTGGTGTATCTGGCTCAGCCCGTCTAACGCGCGGCTAACACAATGGTAAGCGCCCGGGTACGTCACTCTCCGCGTGCCCGGGCGCGATTTAATGTTTTTTGGAGAGTTGGAGATCTCGTATGAAAGTCAAACTAAAGGTTTCCCTGGCGGGTCCGCGAGTGCATCACGGAGTTGGTGATATCGTCGAATTTGAAGATAAAACCGCCGCTGATCTGATCAAACGCGGCTATGCGGATGCGGTCGGTAAGCATGTTGAGACTGCGGACGGCGCTGGCGGGAAACGGTAACACGAGAACGCAGGAGTTAGGAGTTAGAAGTTAGAAGGTTTCGGAAGCGCTTCGCTGCTATTTTGCTTCCTCATTCTAACTCCTAACTCCTAACTCCTAACTTCTAACTTCTATCGCTAGGTGCTCGCAACATGTACAACCATCGGTCATTGAAGGTTATTACGCCGCCGGCATCGGAGCCGGTGACGTTGGCGATGGTTAAGCAGTTTTGCCGCATTGATACCGTGGCCGATGATCTGATGATCCCCATGCTCATCACCGCAGCGCGGGAATGGTGTGAGGGCTTTACGGGCCGCAAGTTCATGCCCCAGACGCTCCAGGCGTCCTGGGATCGGTTCCCGATGCTGCCGAACATGCAATACTCGCCGGGCAACCCTAACGCTCTGGTACCGGCGGTGAGTAACATGTGGCCGCTGAACCCTTCAGCCTGGGCGATTGAACTGCCCGAGCCACCGGTGATCGCGGTCAATAGTGTTCAGTACTATGACCAGAATCAGACCCTGCAAACGCTGCCGCCCTCACAGTATCAAGCCGACCTGGCAAGCGAGCCAGCTCGGCTGACTCCTGTGACCGGCAGCTACTGGCCGGAATGCAGCTTCATGCCCGCGGCGGTGATTGTGCAGTACCAGAGCGGATATAGCACCTCTCCACTGCCCAACGCGATCATGGTTGCGATCATGATGATGGTTGCGTATCTGTACCAAAACCGCGAAGCCGTCATTGTGGATGCCAGCGTGAAAGTGCAGGAAGCACCCATGGGAGTGAAGGAATATTTGTGGACCCATCGTCAAATTGAGTTTTGAAAGGATTTTTTATGGTCACGAAAGCAACGTCGGGTTACGGAACAGTTTTGTCTATCGGTTCGATCCCGCCAGGCAGCTCAAGCTCGGGGGTGAACTCCTACACACCAGTCGCTGAGCAGATCACGCTTAAAGGGCCGAATATTTCGGCTAAGCCCCTGAAAGCCACGAACCAGACCACCAGCGGAGGCGCTGAGGAATACATACCCAGTGGACTGATCGACGGCGGCGAGGTTGAGGTATCGGG